>NZ_JBNQGD010000389.1:0-24128 GCF_050436765.1 Arachidicoccus sp.
AGCCGGTAATCATACCATTGTTTTAAAGCGACGTCATCAAAATGATTATTCGGGTCAGTATAGACACCGGCCAGACGCTGGGCTTCCAGCAATCCTTTTGCATCCAACAAATGATAGGAACTCAAGTCCGGCACCTCTATATTCATATTTACAGAATAAGTAATCTGGGGCTTTCCTGCAACCGGCTGCTTTGTTTCTATAACAATTACACCATTCGCCGCTTTTGAACCGTACGCAGTAGTGGCAGCCGCATCCTTCAAAACGGTAATGCTGGCAATTCTGTTGATATCCATATCAGCAATAGTCTGTAGCGTTGATTGAAACCCGTCCAGAATAATCAAGGGCTGGTTAGGATTCAGTAAATAACTCGACATAATATCACCATTTGAAATAGGAGTCGCACTGGTGGCACCGGAGCCCTGTGTAGTCACCGGCAAATTGTTTTGCCCCCTCAGTTGAAGAACAGGAAGCGCGTTAGGATCGCTTCCAAGGGCATTATTCTCTTGTATGCGGATGGAAGGTTCCAATGTAGCGAGCGCCTGTAATACATTGGTTGGGTTTACATTTTTTAATTCATCGCCGGAATAGGTTTTGGCTGCTCCCGTAAAATTCCCTGCCGGTCTCTTATATAGACCGGTATTGACCACCAATTCGCCCAACATTGCCGCTGAACCATACAATTGAATTTGCAAATCGGTCTGTCCCGGCTTCAATTTTATTTCAACCGGCGTATAGCCTACATACGATACCCGTATGATCGCTTTTTGCGGTACATTTTTCAGCTCAAATGTTCCGTCCTTTTTAGTAATGGTATAAATTTTCGTCCCCTGGATAAAAACCACCGCACTTGCCAAGGCTTCGTTATCGTCATTTTTAACAACACCCTTTACCACCGCAATTGTTTTCTCCTGCGCAAAAAGCAAGGAATTAGTTGAAAAGAAAAAAAGGAAAAGGAGTACAAATTTGATATGCAAGAAAATATCTCCCTTATTCTGTATTTTATTTTTGAAATGGCTCATATTTATAGTTCTACTTTATTTCAATTCTTTAGTCTGGTTTGGTAAATACATAAGAAGCATTGGCTACAACAGGGACTTTAGTAAAAGGCAAGGATGAAAAAGGCATGTTTTTTCTCTTATAGTAAAAAAACATTTGCCCTTCGCCCAAAAATTCTTTCTGGTATTCTTTTCTTATTTCGGTATTCAAGCTGTCTGCGCTTAGGGCGCTCAGTGCGTACTTGGCAATATTGCGATGTACCCGCACGGTGTCTAATAAAGCTGTCGCTGACAGGGTGTCCTGAGTTGCCGTCGCACATTCAGCTGCGATATAATACATCTCCGTCATACGAATCATGGGCAATACATTCGCAGTGGCACCATAAAACTTTCTGGGCGAAATGGTATTACCCAAAGCGACACCCGTTGAAGGATCCACAAATGCCCTTCTCCAGTCGCTTGTAGCCCCACCTCCTGTCACAAACAGTGCAATCTGGTCTCGTGCCGAGAGGCCAAGGGGCGGTGTGGTATTGAATACAGTTTTATAATATTGAAGGGAAATCTCGCTATAACTGAAAAGAGAAAACAAGTGCTCATTGGTAAACATCAAATCTTTATTATTAACAGACAAGGGGAAACGATTGCTGTTGATCACAGACAAAGCCTGCATTTGCGCGTTTGCAAGATCCCCTTTATACAAATAAATGCGCGCCAATAATCCATTTACAGCCCAACTCGTAAACTTCGAGGTAGTTAAATCCGCATCGCTCAGCAATGATTTTGCCACCAACAGATCTGAAATACAAGAATCGATAACCGCCCCAGTCGTCGAAGCTTGTACAGCAATGGGACTTAGTTTTGTTACATAAGGGATGCCGGGGGCATGTAAGCCGGCAGCGGCGGGAGATGGCGAAAACATTCTTAACAGGTCAAAATGTATGAATGCACGAAGACCCATTGCCTCCCCTTTAATCGTATTGTAATTATCGCCCGTGAAAATACTTTTGCGTTGATTTGCATTTTCCAACAAATTATTTAAGTTGGCAATACACAGATACATACTATCCCATATATTGGTAAATACCGCCTTTACATCCGGATCATCGAAGTTGTATTTAGCTCCTTCATAATAAAGATTTCCAATAGCAGCAGAAATAGTGGTATCATAACTTCTTCCCAATACCGACATTAGTCCAAAAGTCAAATCTCTACCATATAAACTTTGGCTTCCCATTTGCAAATACACACCGTTCAATACTTCTCTAAAACCCTGTTGCGTTGAATAGACCGTATTCTGATCCACCTGCAAAGGCGCTTTAACGTTCAGCCATTTTTTACAAGATGCCAGGGAGAGCATTAGTATTATGGCAATCAGACTACAAAATTGATACCTCTTTTTCATCGTGTTAATTCTTTATGGCGTTAGAAACTGGCGGTAATATTGAATGAATACTGGCGTTGGAATGGATAATAGATACCTCTTTCGTAGTTCTTATCGGCGGAACAAAAAATATTATTTACCATGATACCCAGTTTTAGGTTTTTCGCATTTATCTTTTCGATTATCTTTTGTGAAAAAGTATAATCCACAGAGACTGCCGAACAATTGATAAAATCGCTACTCGCTACAAACCTTGTGGTTGCATACGTCGGTGAACTCACCATTCCATTTACCGAAAGCGGCTTATACAGTACGTTATCGCCGCTTTGCGCCCATCTGCTATCAGCTGCACGGCGATCAACATTATAGGTAAGATCTGCATTTTCAACCTTGTCCGCTAATGTCTGGTTGTAGAACTGCCCGCCCACTTGGTAATTAAAATAAATGCCAGCAGATATATTTCTGACCGATAGTGTTGTTCCAAAGGACCCGAGCCAATTGGGCGATAGATCACCCGCGAGCACTTTGTCTGAGCCATCCCAGGTAAAAGTTGGTGACCCATCCGCCTTTAAGAATTTTTCCTGTCCCGTAGAAGGGTCGATACCTAATGACCGAACTGCCCAGATACCGGTCAGGGACTGACCAACAATGTATTTAGGCTGGGGCATTGTCTGATCCCTCCTGTCACCTATGCCACTTAAATTATCTAACCATGAGGACGTTGCCCTTATATAATCTCTGTTATGAATACCATTTAACCGAAACGTCCAAACAATCCCATCCCTGGTGTTATGAATAATGTTGTAGTTTAAATCAAACTCCATCCCTTCATTCTCTACCACGCCGAGATTATCATAATAAGTATAATTCAGAAAGCCGGTGGAGGAAGGTGACGCCACCGGCAAAACAATCCCTTTTGTTTTATTTCTATAAACATCCAGGCGAATGGCGAGGTTTCTGTTTAGTAACAGCGCATTGAACCCAAAATCCTGTTTAAATGTCTGCGGCGCTTTAAGATTATCATTTGCAAAACCAGTCATGAAAGCGCCCAGCCCGATGTCTCTTGTAGCTAAACCGCTTCCACCCTGTACATATTGCCTGTCCGTATAATAATTGTAATAGGTCTCGCCCAAATAGGACGGGAAAAACTGGCTACCCGCCGTACCGACACTTGCATGGATGCGGAATTCACTTAGAACTTTATTGGGATGAAAAAATCTTTCCTGATGCAAATTCCAGCTCGCGCCGGCTGCCCAATGTGGGGCTATCAGATTATTCTCTCCAAACTGAGATGAACCATCAGCATTTGCAGTCAATTCTAGTTGATAACGGTTATCATAACTATACGTAAAATTACCGTAACCAGAAGCAAGTCTTGTTATAATTTTACCCGTTTGCGGTCTATCGTTTGAATAGGCATTTCCAAAAGACAAATCAGATAGTTTATCACTTGTAAAACCAATCAGCTCCACTCCCGCTGATTCACTGCTCGTCTCCATCGCCGAAATGCCGGCCGACCCATAAAATTGGTGAAGATTTACTTTTTTCTCATAATTAAGATTCAGTGTTCCTTCCCAACTAAAAAAATCACTTTTTGTTTGATTATACTGTCCCCTTTTGAAAAAATCATCGGGCGTAAGTTCTGCAAAAGATGTATGACTAGGCGGCAAGAAAAGATTTTGCTCATCAGATTGTTTGGTTATTCCAAATCTTCCATCCAATTTAAAACCCGAACCAATACGCCAATTAATTCCGATAATATCATTCAGCCTTGAATAAGTTGTTACATCCGTCGTAGAGATTGTCCCATTATAGGCCGGGTTGTAAAAATGGACGGTATCTCCCGCATTGGTATATTGTTCGAGCAAACGAACCATTGTGCCGGTTAATGAATCATATGGATTCCAGTAAGCATTTTGTTTTGTATAGTCACTAAAGTGACCATAAGGTGAGTTCGCGGCAGTTGAACTTGTGAAGGTCAGGTAATTGCTAATTGTCAGATTTTTCATCCTGGTTCCGATATAACTGCCGAAATTTGTATTCTTTCTACTTGACCCCTTCATAACCCCTTCCCTATCATCGTACGAGAAATTCAAGCCATAGTTTATATCGTCATCACCACCTTCCAAAGAGAGATAATGCTTGTTACTAATACCCGATCTGGTAGGTATATTCAGCCAATCCGTGTTAACCCCTTTATTTACCTGGTCTACCCGGCTTTGATATAAAGAAAGATTGTTCTGGTAAAAACCCGCGGCTTGTTCTAACCGAAGCTTCCCGGAAGCGTCCATTAGCTGATAAGACGAAAGGTCAGCTTTATTCACTTGTAGCTGGCCGGAGTAGGTAACCGTAAAGTCTCCTTTCTTTGGACGTTTGGTTTGAATCAGTAATACGCCCGTCCCCCCTCTTACGCCATATTCAGCAGTCGCAGCAGCATCTTTTAAAATAATCACCTCGTCAATGCGATTGATATCAATATCCAGCACCGTTTGAAGTGAAACCTGCATACCATTTAATAGTACCACCGGTTGATTAGGGTTTGCAATATTTGAAGCGATAAAGTCACCCACAGAAGGATTAACCTGTGTACCCGTCGCAGGCACATTACGCTTATTGGCAATGGTTGCAGAAACAGGGAAATTATAAGCCCCCCTAATGTTTACTAAAGGCATACTGTTGGGATCATCACCATAGTTATTGTCCTTATAGGCAATAAAAGACGGAGCATAATATTTTAATGCTTCTATAAAACTTATTGAATTTACCCTTCTGAGGTCATTGCCAGAAATGATTACCGCTGAACCAGAAAAATGCTCTAACGGCCGCTGATACAATCCATTATTATAATTCGGAACGGATGAGGAAATTTCTTTTTCACAAAGTCGCGCCTTAACTTCCGCTTTCGCCTTTTTTGAGATAGCCAAGTAACCGTCTTTCCTTATGATAATATTACTTCCCGCAGCAACCTGGTCAAATTCAACAATTCCGTTTTGATTTGTATAGCCTATTTGCAAGCCGATGACAACATACGCACTATCTATCGCAGTCCCATCCATCAGGTCTTTTACGCTCACCCGGACTTTCAATAGATTGTTCTTCGCAATAGTATCCGCGAGTGTTTGCAGACCAACACCAATTTTTTCTCCAGACGCAGTTATGGAAAAACAAAGAAAAAATAAAGCCGCAGCAGTCAATGAAAGCATTAAACGTTTCATGAAAAAAAATATTAATTTTGATTTACCATCGTTTCCTTTTAGAAACCATTGCCGGACATGGGCAACTTATTAACAAGCAATCAGTGAAACACCTATTTATCAGGAATTCCACTATCAGTAAAATTCACAGTCCAAGTTAGCTGGCTTTTTTTTGCCAAAATTAAGTTATTTAACAAATTCCCGTTTTTAGATGACCAAATCGATAAATGGATAGACGAATTTTTTGGTAAGCGAACTGACTGCACTTATCCCCGAAAGGAAATGGTGCTTCGACAATACCAAAAACAGTTTTGGCTTTTATCGGACAATTATGCGGCACATACAGTTCCACGTACTTCCTCCCCGTTCGTGCCGCCAATTGATCCCCTGCATGGAACAAATCCTTTGTCCGCAACTTATATTTTTCTACAACAACATTCCGCATTTTCTTTAGTGATTGTTGCGCTCAGCCGTCAAACCCAAATGAAAAAATGTCCATTGCGAAAATGAATGCCTTACGCGCAACATTCCCCGGCCTTTAGCACTCCCTCCATTCTCAGCTCCCTACTCTTTAACAGGTCTGCTATTGTTTCTATAATTGGGATGATTAAGATGGATAAAATAAAAGAAAATACCGGCAACCCAGGAACAATAAAAGATGATAAGTTCGGTCTTTTAGTTTAATCTTTTCTTAAGCTTCACGGAGAATGACACCCAGGTCCATTATTCGTCCTTTAGAAAAAGGCGTAGGTCAATTATAACAGAAATGGAAGTAAATTTTGCAATAGGTTGTATCATCATCTCCTTATATTGATACCTGCCTCAACAATATAACGACAAATAAATTCTTCCATTTAAATTGTATATTGTGGATTCATTATTTTTAAATAGACCCTTTTTGAGAGTTCCTGCTTTTATAAAAAAACCAGTAAATGCTTTTCTTTTCCTTTGGATAGCCTGGATTCTTCTGTACTTCTTCACTTATATACCTACGCTTATAAGTGTTAAAAGAATTCAGTGGGGATATATCTTGTTTACCTATCTGCTAATGGCATCGATCAACTTTGTTTTATTTTATCTGGTCGCTTTTTACCTCCTGCCCCTTATCGGTATAAAACAAAAAAGATGGATGCTCTTAGCGGTCATTTGTTTACTGGTTGCCATTTTATTTTCTTTTTTAAAGCTAAGACTGGAAATGTTCCGCTCCGAGCGGCTGATGGAAAAAGATTTAATGAAGTTTAATCCCAATACAAAGAAAATCCCGAATCCGGATTCATTGGGCTTTTTCAGCTATAGGTTCAGAATTTATTTGCAAACAAATATTTATACGACATTTTCAATTATCATTATTGCTTTTGCCTATCGGCTGATGCTCACCTGGTATACCCAGGAAAGAATAAGCAAGGAGCTTGAAACGCAAAAACTCAAAGCCGAGCTTGCCTATTTAAAATTGCAGGTTAATCCACATTTTCTGTTCAATGCCTTGAATAATATCTATTCTCTGGCTTTAATAGAGAAATGTAAAATGACCGGGGACAATATTATGAAATTGTCTGAGTTAATGCGTTATGTGCTTTACGAGAAAGAAGATGCTGAAAATAAGGTAAGTCTCAATAAAGAGATTCAGCATATTAATAACTTTATTGATTTGGAAAAGTTACGACACCAGAGTGATTTTTATATCAATTTTTCAATTGAAGGAGATATAGATGATAAAAGAATCGCACCGCTTCTGATTTTCCCTCTGATAGAAAATGCCTGCAAACATGGCATTCTCACCGATATAGAAAGACCCATTGACATCAGTTTAAAAATAACAGATGATTACCTGGATTTTTCGATTGAAAATTATATCAATTCCGATCAGAAAAACAAAACCGGTGGAATCGGCATTCAAAATGTACAAAAAAGACTTGAACTGCTCTATGGCAACAAATACTCGCTCAATTTAAATCATGTAGGTGAAAAGTTTATTGTAAATTTACGTCTACCTTTGTAACTAACAATCAGGTTTACTTATGTTAAAGTGTATGATCGTTGATGATGAACCGCTATCCATAAAATTGCTAGAGAATCATATCAGTAAAATATCTTTCCTTGAATTGGCAAACACGTTTAGTAATCCAATGGAAGCGCTGATGAGTCTCAAAACAAATCCTGTGGATCTGATCTTTCTGGATATCCAAATGCCCCAGCTTAATGGTATTCAATTCATGCAATTGTTACAAAACCAAGCACTGGTAATCATCATTTCGGCCTATCAGGAATATGCAATTGAAGGATTTGAGCATAATGTGGTTGACTACCTGCTTAAGCCGGTCGCCTTCGAAAGATTCTATAAATCTGTTGAGAAAGCCTATAATATCAAAGACTACACAAAAAAAATCGAACGCCCCTACGACACATATCCTTCTACTGGCGGATACATCTTTATAAAGGTCGAAACCAAAATGGTACGAGTAGAGCTGGATGATATTCTTTTTATTGAAGGGCTAAAAAACTATGTTTCTATTTATACTAAAACACAACGTATTATCACCTTACAGGTAATGAAGCAACTTGAAGAAGTGTTACCGCCTAATCGTTTTGTAAGAGTACATAAATCTTTTATAGTCGCATTAAATAAGATTACAAGTATTGAAAGACAAGAAATTTTAATTAAAGAAAGAATCATTCCTATTGGTGCCACTTATGCAGAACACTTCAATCAGATGCTGCCCGGCGGGAAAGTGAAATGATTCTTTTATTATAATTAACAGCCGTGAGTCGGTAGAAGTTCACTTTCAGGTTATCATTATTGATATTTCTTCAACTCGGTTTCACTGGGATAATTCAATAAGATGGAGGCTGCTGAAGTGCCGCCCCTTAATAAGCCGCAGCTTTTAAGAGAGCTACATAATAATCCTTTTCTAAAAATTTCATTAGCTCAGCAATAAATAAGGATGGCGGGAGAATGTCATTGACATCTCTATGTCGTTTATTTTTTAGGAGCGCTTTTTTTTACAAAAATTACTGCATCCTGGAATTTTGTAACGAAAGTGTAGTCTACTGCCACCTTCAATAAATCTTTCTCCAGATTCAATACAAAAAGAACCTGTGCGTAAGAGCCGAAGGCGACGCCGGGCATACCTTTTTCAATTGCATGTAACGTAGGGCGGCTAATATTGGCTCTTTCAGCTACTTGCTCAGCACTTAGCTTTCTTCGTAATCTAGCCAGTTTAATGTTTTCGCCAAATTCGGCTAATATTTTAGCCGTGACCGGCAGTATCTGAAATTTATTTTCCTTCATAACAATAAATATATTTTACAAATGTAACGCTTTTTGTAAATAATTATTTACATTATTTGATTTCATCTCTTAAACAAAGCACATTCCGATATAATTACCAGTTGGTAATTCCACCAACGGGAAAATAGTTTATAATGTTACTAATTTACATAAAATAGCAACAATAGGGATTCAGTAAAAAACGGAACTTTCTCTGAGAAAATGCTTCAAAGTACAATAAGCCAAATAGAATTAAATTTAAAAGGATATAACATTGAAGAGAAATGATTTTATCAAATTTCTGTAATTTATTTGTAATCTTGTATTATATTGTCTAGCTAATCTTGCAGAGTACAATATATACCTTTTTTTGAAGAGAATAATATGACTAAGGAACAACTAATTACACGTCTTCAAGATATTGAATGGGAAGACTTTGAAGTAAAAGAGGCCGCAAATGATTTACCCAAAGATAGTTGGGAAACTGTCAGCGCATTTTCAAATAGTGCCGGTGGCTGGATTATATTGGGCGCAAAGCAAAAAGGAAAACAATTTGAAATTACAGGTGTTTCAAATCCTGAAAAAATTGAGCAAGATTTTTTGAATACACTTCGCTCTGAAAAGTTCAATATTAAAATTCGCCCGAAGGCTAAAAAATATATAATAGAACAGAAAACTGTTTTGGCTTTTTATATCCCAGTATCTGACCATAAGCCAATATATTACAATAGTCCTTCTAACAGTTTTATTCGGGCAGCAAGTGGCGACCAGAAAGCCTCAAAAGAAGAGATTGATGCTATGTATCGCGACCAAAGATTTGGTACGGAAACTTCAAGGATTATTGAAGATTCTACGATAGATCTTTTACATAAACCATCCGTCGAAGAATATCGGCAGTATTTAAGACGGTTGGAACAATCCCATCCATATAACAGACTCACAGATGAAAAATTTCTGGAGAAATTAAGGATCCTGCAAAAAGGAAAACTTACTTATAGTGGATTATTATTTTTTGGTAATAATGATGCCATCCAAAATGTGTTTAATGATTTTCGGATAGATTATCTGGAAATACCGGGAACAACTTATCAAAATGCTTCCGCTAGATACACTTATAGAATTGATGAACAAGAAAATATATGGCAGTATTTCTTTGCACTATTTAGGCGCATTAGCGGTGTTATCGATGTACCTTTTCAATTGACTTCCGATGGTTTTGCAACCGAAGACCAACCACAGGTAAATACCTTACGCGAGGCGTTGGTAAATTTGCTTATGCATGCTGATTATTTTAGCATAATGAAGTCGCGCATTCGCGTATTTACAGATAGGATTGAATCTTTGAATCCTGGTGCACTACCACAATCGTTAGAGAAAATACGCGCCGGCGATTTATCACTTCCGCGCAATCCTATTATTGCAAAATTGTTTAGGATGGTGAATCTGGCAGAAAATGCGGGTTATGGCTTTGATAAAATGGAAGCGGGCTGGGCACAATATAGTGATGCCAAACCTGTATTTGAACAAGGTGTTGATTTTACAAAAGCTGAATTTTACTTTTCTGTCAAAGGTGGCCAGAAAGGTGGCCAGAAAGGTGGCCAGAAAGGTGGCCAGAAAATGCTGACGACAAGACAAAAAGAAGTCCTTGAATTAATTAATAGCAATCCGCTTATCAGCAGACAGGAGATGGCAAAAGTATTATCAATGAATATTTCTGCTTTGAGGAAACACTTGGATGCTCTTAGGCAAAAAGGATTCATAGAACGAGAGGGTCCAAACAAGGGGGGCTATTGGAAGTTGCTTATTGAGTAATCTATTTCTGATATTATTTAGGGTCTTCCTGTCCTTTTCAACATTTGGGTTTCCCACCAGTTAAGATTGGGAGATTTATGTGATAAAGTCGGAATTGGAGCAACTTCCTCATCAAGGTGACGCGTTTTGTAAATGAGAGAATTTTCTTATTAGAAGTCAAAAGACTTTATGGAATTACCAGTCCGGTAATTCCGTTAATGACATCCCCCTTCCTTCATTTATTTCCCATCCAAAATGCTCTCTTCCGTTGGTAATAATAAGATAGGGTGCCAGCATCGTTGAATTATACCTTAGTATCTGCTGGGCAACGTTTTCAGAAAGGGGCACATTCATTTCTTTACATTCTATAATCAGCCAAGGCAACGCATTTTTAAAGACCACTATATCATAGCGTTTTTTCATTTCTCCGAGCCTAATTGTCTTTTCAATTGAAATCAAAGATGCAGGATACTTTTTTTCTTCAACAAGAAATTGAATAAAGTTCTGACGCACCCATTCTTCGGGTGTGAGGCGCACCCATTTTTTACGGCTCGGATCCCATATCTGCTCTTTATCTTCTACCTTTTTTATCTTAAAGTTTGGCGGGGGAAAATTGACGGATAGCATAATTCAAATATAGCATATTTTTCTGCCGGAAACTATATTGCAGCGGCAATAATTAGACAAAATAAAACAATAAAGACTTCTTTTTAAAATCAATATCTTCGTGAGAGATTTTATGCCATCCATAAAACGATCATCCATATATGAAAACAAAAAGTGAAATAGTAGCTAACTGGCTACCACGCTATACCGGAGAAAAATTAAAAAATTTTGGCGAATATATTCTATTGACAAATTTCTCCAACTATGTACACAAATTTGCCGAGTGGAATAAGGTAAAAATTATAGGAGAAGACAAGCCTTTTCAATGTGCAACCGCAGATAATATTACCATTATAAATTTTGGAATGGGCAGCCCCGGGGCGGCAACCATTATGGATTTACTTTCAGCGATCAATCCAAAGGCCGCTTTATTTTTAGGAAAATGTGGCGGATTGAAAAAAAGAAATAAAATTGGCGATCTTATTTTACCTATAGCTGCTATTCGCGGAGAAGGAACTTCCAACGATTACTTTCCACCCGAAGTACCGGCATTACCGGCATTTGCATTACAGAAAGCGATCTCCACCACCATAAGAGACTATAAAGTAGACTACTGGACAGGAACGGTATATACCACTAATCGTCGCGTATGGGAACAAGACGAAGTCTTTAAGGAATATTTAGTAAAAATACGCGCCCACGCCCTGCATAGGGAAACAGCCACTAGTTTCACGGTAGGTTTTGCCAATCATATACCTACCGGAGCTTTGCTTTTGGTGAGTGATCAACCAATGGTCGCTGAAGGCGTGAAAACAGCTGCCAGTGACAAAAAAGTCACTTCCTCCTACGTAGACAACCATCTAAAAATTGGTATCGATTCTTTAAAGCAACTCATCAACAATGGTCTTACGGTAAGACATTTGAGGTATGACGAATAGTAAGCGTTTATGCGTCCTCTTTGTTGCGGATTTCATCTAACCTGGGGCGTAAACGTACTTTAGATTTATTGAAAATATTCTGTCCGTTCTCTACGCCCTTTCTGATAGCCTTTTGTCTTTCAATAGGCATGTCCAAAGTATCTTTACATTCCCCAGAGCAGCATCCCGCATATTTTTGGGCACAGTCCTCACATTGTATAAATAATAGATGACAACCATCGTTTTTACAATTGGTATGCGTATCGCAAGGCTTGCCGCATTGATGACAATGTGCAATTATATCCTCGGTAATACGTTCCCCTAGGCGGTTGTCAAAAACAAAGTTCTTACCGATAAATTTGCTGGATAATTTTTCTTTTTTCGCCTGTTGTGCATAATTAATGATACCACCTTCTAAATGGAAGACATGCTTAAAGCCATTATGCAACATCCAGGCACTCGCCTTTTCACAGCGGATACCACCCGTGCAATACATCACAATATTTTTATCCTCCGCTTTATCTTTGAGCATATCCACGGCCATAGAGAGCTGATCGCGAAAAGTATCTGAAGGAATTTCAATAGCGTTTTCAAAATGCCCTACCTCATATTCATAATGATTACGCATGTCCAGGACAATAGTTGAAGAGTCTTCTAAGAGCTTATTCATCTGGGTAGCATTGACATACCTACCCTTATTTTGCATGGAAAAGGATGGATCGTTAATGCCGTCAGCCACGATCTTTTCACGTACTTTCACCTTAAGCACCCAAAAGGATTTTCCGTCATCATCCACCGCGATATTCAGGCGGAGGTCTTCTAATCCCTCGATAGAATGAATAAAATTTTGGAAGTCGGCAAAGTTTTCTTCCGGGACACTCATTTGCGCGTTGATACCTTCTTTGGCAACATAGATCCTGCCATAGGCATTCAAATGTTGTAAATGCTTGTATAAAAAATCCCGAAACTCCTGCGGATTTTGAATAGGGAAATACCCATAGAAACTAATCGTTGTGCGATTAAAGGTTTCTTCCATCAAGCGTTGCTTCAACTCCTGGTTGGAAACGCGGTTATGTAAAACGGCCATTTAGTTTGCATTTTAGACATCTATTGTAAAAATAAATGTTCCATTAAAAATATGGACTCGTATATCGTACGAGCAAAACAGGTAGCAAAGGTAGTATTTCTTTTAGGAAGTCTTGACGATTTCCGCACGATACTTATCAAGAATAGAGGCTTTCGCAATAAAGCCCAGCCACTTACCCTCTTTATCTACAATAGGCAAAACATTCTTGGCAGAGTTCAGCTTCTCATACTTTCGGATAGCCGATTCCATATCGTCTTCAATGGTCAACATGACCTGTTTCATCATTATATCGCCCGCTGTAATATTTTGGGTATCTGTCTGAGGGCCTAAAATAATCGTCTTCATATCATTTAAATAGATAACGCCCATAAGTACATTCGCCTCGTTAGTCACCGCGTACACATCTTTGTCGGAAACGCGTATGGAAGCAAGTATTTCAGCCATCGTGGAGGTCAGCTGAAATACCGGATAATCCTTGCGAATCAAAAATCTTAATTCCAGCCGGCTCAATAAGAATTTATCTTTATTGGTAGGGTCCAATTCCGACTGCTGGGATAATTTTTTCATCTCCAAAGCCAAGGGTTCAAAAGATTTTACGACAAAAAAACTAATGGCGGCGACAATCATTAAAGGGATAAAAAGAGAATAGCCATTGGTCACCTCCGCCGATAAAAATATGGCTGTTAAAGGTGCAAAAAACAATCCGCTCACCATGCCCGCCATACCCACAACAATCATGTTCACCAGGGGTACGTCGGCATAACCCAGCAATTGAAAGAAACGACCCACCACATAACCGAGTAGCGCGCCTATGACGAGGGAGGGAGCAAAGCTACCACCATTACCGCCCCCGGTAAGGGTGAAGGTGGTACCGAATATCTTAAAGATCATCGTCCCCAAAATAAAGAGCCAGATAATCCATTGATTGTGTGTACGGGCAATCAATATAGAGTTCTGTGGCACCTGACCTGTTTCCGCAAGTGTCTTTACAAAGATATAACCCTCCCCAAAAATCTGCGGAAAGAGAAATATCAAGACACCCAGCAGCAGAGAACCCACGAGCCAACGCTTAACCGGTGAACGAAAAGCCGAAAACTTATGGTCGATATAATGAAAGGATCTCATGTAAAAAAGACTCAGGCAGCCCGCCAACAGACCTAAGCCTACATATAAAAAGGTATTTTTAGAATTAAAAGCCTGTATATTATTGAAAGTCAACAAGACATTATCGCCCAGTATTATTTTCGCCAGCAAGGCCCCCGTAGCCGAAGACATCAATAACGGAATAAAAGAAGCAATAGAAACATCTATCAATAAGATTTCCAAGGCAAACAGGATGCCGGCAATAGGTGCGCCAAAAGCAGAGGAAATGCCGGATGCGATACCACAGGCAAGCAATAAGGTCTTTTCCTTGTAAGGCAGGAAGGTCGCTCTTCCGATATTAGAACCAATCGCCGCTCCTGTAGCCACCATCGGCGATTCCAACCCGCAAGACCCGCCCAGGCCTACCGTAAGTCCCGCGGTAACAATATGGGAATAACTCTGACTAAAAGGTAGATCAGAATTGTCTTTAGCAATAGCGTATACTATTTTGTCGTTTCCTTTTAAGAAATGCTTCTTATAAACCCGTTCTATTAGAAGGCTGCTAAGCCCGATACCCACAATGGGTGTCAGCGCCTGGTACCATACAATATCGCCAAACTTCGAACTCTCAAAGAAGAAATGTTCCAGTTTCACCACAAAAAGCTTCAGAATAATAGAACCGATACTTGCTAAAGCCCCCACCAGTAAACAACAAAATAGCAAAAACTGACCTTCCGTAAGCCTTCTTTTTAAAAATAAGAAGAAGGAGCGTATCTGAAAAAACGTCAGTTTAATAACTTTTCTATTCATGGAAGGAAAGGGGATGTTATTGCCGGAAATTGGCGCAAATGTACATGAAAATTAAGGCTATCACCAATAATCTTGCCTAATCAGGTATTTCGCCCCACAAATTTAGCTTCTTTGTTCAGAAAAATTATTTTTTCAGAAAAAAATATTACCTTTGCCATCCCAAAAAGGGAAAAACATATTACTCGTAAGGCCCAACAAGTGTTTCTCATGTGATGAAACCGCCAGCAGAGTGTAATCTTAATGGATTATTTAACATGCCAAAAGTAAAAACAAACTCGAGTGCAAAGAAGCGCTTCAAAGTTACAGGTACCGGCGAATTGATGCACCAAAAACCTTTCAAACGCCACATTCTTACCAAAAAATCAACTAAACGTAAAAGAGCATTAGGCATTAAAGGCACGGTAGCTCCATCGCACAAACCATTTGTAATGCGTTTATTGCGTTTGAAATAGTAAGAAGAGTTTAGGAAAAATCAATTTAAAAATCGTCGGGAGCTCCCGGTTAAAAAATTATAATTATGCCACGTTCAGTAAATGCAGTTGCATCAAAGGCAAGAAGAAAAAGGATCTTAAAACAAGCCAAAGGTTTTTACGGCAAACGTAAAAACGTATACACCGTTGCCAAAAACGTTGTAGAAAAAGGTATGACTTACAGTTATGTTGGTCGTAAATTGAAGAAACGCGAATACCGTCAACTATGGATCGCACGTATCAATGCAGGTGTGCGTGAAGAAGGAATGACTTATAGCCAATTTATCAACAAGCTTTCTGTAAAAGGAATTGACTTGAATAGAAAAGTTTTAGCAGATATGGCCATGAATGAACCAGAAAGCTTTAAAGCGTTGGTTGCATCCGTAAAATAAATGTTATTAAAATTTTTGAAAACGAGAACGGCATGGCTGTTCTCGTTTTTTATTGCAGGTGAAATAGTTAGATAGGACAAAATAATAGAATAAATCATAAATCATCCATCATATTTACTATACTTTTGTAACTCAAATTTTTACAATCAAATTATTAATCATTTTAAAGAATGAATAATACGTACACCGATTTGGTGAAACAAACTTTCCACTTTCCACAGGAAGGCGTAGATTTAAATGAAAACGGTTATTTAAAATTTAATGGTTTGGATCTGAAGCCGATAATTGAGAAACATGGGACGCCTTTAAAACTAACCTTCCTACCTAAAATTGGCATCAATATCAACAAGGCAAAGGATTATTTTGCCAAAGCCATGAAAAAGCACAAATACGAAGGCGAGTATTTTTATTGCTATTGTACGAAAAGTTCACATTTCTCTTTTATTGTGGAAGAAGCGTTGAAACACAATATACATTTAGAAACCTCTTATGCCTATGATATTGAGATCATCAATCAGTTATACAAAAAGAAGAAGATTGGTAAAGACATTCATATTATCTGCAATGGTTTTAAGCAAAAGTCATACACCTCCCGTATTTCGAAATTGATCAACGCCGGTTTCAAAAATGTGATTCCCGTTTTGGATAATAAAGAAGAGCTGCAAATGTATAAGCGCAGCATTCGCACCGGCGAGCCCTTTAAACTAGGTATCCGCATAGCGGCGGAAGAAGAACCGACTTTCCCCTTTTATACTTCGAGGCTGGGCATCAAAGCACGTGATATCTTAGAATTTTATGTAGATGAAATAGAAGGCAATGAAGATAAGTTTCATTTAAAAATGCTGCATATATTTTTAAATAAGGGTATCAAAGACGATATTTATTACTGGTCGGAATTAAATAAAAGTATCAACTTATACTGTCAGTTAAAGAAGATCTGCCCGGAACTGGACAGCATCAATATTGGCGGCGGCTTCCCCATAAAACACTCTCTGGCTTTTGAGTATGATTACCAGTTTATGATCAACGAGATTGTCAGCAACATAAAAATTGCCTGCAAGAAAGCTAAAGTACCGGTGCCCAATATCTTCACCGAATTCGGCAGTTATACGGTTGGCGAAAGCATGGCGCATATCTTTAGTGTCATCGGCGAAAAAGAGCAGAACGACCGGGAAACCTGGTATATGATTGACTCCTCTTTCATCACTACCCTACCCGATACCTGGGGCATTGGTGAGAAATTTCTAATGCTGCCCATTAATAAATGGGACAATGAATACCAACGGGTTGTCTTAGGCGGCATTACCTGTGACGGACATGACTATTATGATTCGGAAGAACACATCAACGAAGTATTTTTACCTAAGATAAAATCCCAGGACGCCAAAGACGAGGAGAATAAAAGGCCCTTGTATGTAGGCTTTTTTCATACCGGCGCCTATCAGGACCAAATCAGCGGATATGGCGGTATCAAGCACTGCCTCATTCCATCGCCCAAACACGTGATCGTAGAATATGATAAGAATGGAAAATTGGAAGAATGGGTGTATGCAAAAGAACAATCGGCACAGAGTATGCTGAAAATATTAGGCTATTTATAGTAGCTTACTCACTGACAAAAGTAGTAACAAAAGGCGGTGAGTAATTGCCGCCTTTTGCGTACTTTTAAAATTATGTTTTTATACAAGTAATATCAAAAAATTTTACGCAGCGCATGAGTGAAGAAAAATCATTGAATTTTATAGAAGAGATCATTGAATCGGATCTGCATACCGGTAAGTATACGTCCATCCTTACGCGTTTTCCACCCGAGCCCAATGGTTATTTGCACCTGGGTCATGCAAAAAGTATTTGTTTAAATTTTGGCTTAGCACAGAAATACGGCGGCAAGACCAATCTCCGTTTTGACGATACCAACCCGGAAAAAGAAGAGACCGAATATGTAGAAAGCATCAAAGAAGATATTCAATGGTTGGGTTTCGATTGGGCGCAGGAACTTTATACCTCCGACTATTTTGAACAATTATACCGGTTCGCGGTAAAACTGATTGAAAAAGGGTATGCCTATGTTGACGATAGTTCAAGTGAGGAGATAGCCACCCAAAAAGGAACGCCTACCCAGCCCGGTGTAGCCAATAGCTACCGCAGCAGGTCTGTAGAAGAAAATTTGCAACTTTTCGCAGACATGCGTGCAGGAAAATACCGTGATGGCGAAAAAGTGTTGCGCGCTAAAATAGATTTAGCCGCACCCAATATGTTGTTACGCGATCCCCTGCTCTACCGCATCAAGCGCGCGCATCATCACCGCACCGGTGACGATTGGTGCATTTATCCGATGTATGACTTTGCACACGGACAAAGCGATAGCATTGAAAAAATCACTCATTCTATTTGTACACTCGAGTTTGTCCCGCACAGACCTCTATACGATTGGCTGATAGAACAACTGTCGATATTCCCCTCCCATCAATATGAGTTTGCACGACTCAATATGTCTTATACCGTGATGAGCAAACGCAAATTGCTGCAACTGGTAAATGAACATATTGTTTCCGGTTGGGATGATCCACGTATGCCTACGATCTCCGGCATGCGCCGTCGAGGCTACACACCCAAGGCTATTCGCGATTTCTGCGACAGAATTGGCGTAGCAAAACGCGACAACTTAATAGACCTAAGCTTACTAGAGTTTTTTGTCAGAGAAGATCTAAATAAATCGGCGACCAGACGCATGGTGGTATTCGATCCCTTAAAATTGATCATTACCAATTTCAACGAAGCGGAAGAAATCCTGCAGGGCGAAAACAACCCCGAACAGGAAAATTCGGGTACCCGCAATATCCCGTTCTCCAAAGAGATTTTTATAGAGCGCGAAGATTTTATGGAAGAGCCACCCAAGAAATTTTTCAGACTGGCACCCGGACAAATGGTTCGTCTTAAATACGCCTATATCGTTCGTTGTGACAGTTTTGTAAAAGATGCGAATGGGAAAATCACCGAAGTGCATTGCACTTACTTTCCCGAAAGTAAAAGCGGCGCCGATGGTTCCACTTTGAAAGTAAAAGGCACTTTGCATTGGGTAAGTGTCGCTCATGCAAAAAATATGGAGATACGCCTTTACGACCGGTTATTTACCGCAGAGAACATGGACGATGTAGCGGGAGAATATACCGATTATTTAAACCCGGCCTCTTTGCAAACGATTACCAACGGCTATGCAGAACCGGCCTTGTTGGAAGACACGGAAAATACGCCCTATCAATTTTTACGAAAAGGCTATTTTGTATTAGATAAAGCCTCGACAAAAGATAAAATAATTTTCAACAGGACTGTTGGGCTGAAAGACAGCTGGTCAAAAGAAATGAAAAAGTAGGACCATTTTATAGGGGCATTTGTTTCCTACTGAGCTATTCACCGAAAAAAGAATAAAAGATGTCTACTTAAAAGTATACCTCCAATGAAACTGTATTTGCCAAATGATTGTTGTTTAATTTTCTGGAAACTTCGCGCAATATAATATCGCTCTTGAAGAGATCACTCCAGAATTCATCGAGTGAGTTTGCAAGTAAGTGGGTTTCAATCTTATTTTATTTCAATTAGCTCCAGTCTGATCAAGTCTGCATACAATTCTTTTTATCATGTAACGTTTGTTGAACACGGACTTCATAAATTCTGCATCCAACAAACTTTTAGCACCGAAATTTGAAGCGATTTGTGTTTGAAACTTAACTAAAACAATTATCTTTGGCAATTCAAAATATGCTTGATTCATTAAACATACAGAATTACAGAAACCTAAGGAAGCTCAGAATCAATTCTTTGGAAAGAGTCAACCTTATCATTGGTAAAAACAATACTGGTAAATCAACCATTCTTGAAGCGATTGCGATCTATGCTACCAAAGGAGATTTGGCATTAATCTTTCAATTACTTGGAGAAAGAGGCGAAGATTTCAAACGGCGGGAAGCTAATCAGGATTATACAGAATCAAACATATTGACATTATCTTCTTTGTTCACAGACCGACAAGTTGGTTTTGAAAGAAACAATGCTATTTCAATTGGTAGTGTTGAAAACACAATATTCGGTGAAGAAAGATCATCCGACAATTCAATTTCTTTAAGATTCGTACAATACTTTGATGAAACCCAAAGAGACAACCAAGGGGTAATTATAACAAGAAAAAGAACTGTTTTACAAAGTGGGGAGGAAAAACAAGTTGCTAACTTCAAAGTTGGATTAGAAATTCGGGTTGATAAAAATTCAAATATTCTTTCACTTGACGACAGTCGACCTTACAGATATTCTTTTAGAGGATTAGGTAATAATGAAAGTTTTCAATTTATAAGAACAAGAAATATCGATAGAGAAATAAACGGAAAACTTTGGGATAATATCACCTTGACCGAAAAGGAAAAATATGTAATTGAAGCCTTAAAAATTATTGAACCCCAAACCGAAAGGATTGCTTTTATTGGAGAAAATCCAAAAGAAAGGATGGCAGTTATTAAACTGGCAAACGCACCAGGTGTGCTGCCACTGCGTAGCATGGGTGACGGAATTAACAGAGTGCTAACTATTATTCTAGCTCTGGTAAATTCAGATAATGGATTTCTTTTGATTGATGAGTTTGAGAATGGATTGCACCACACAGTTCAAGAACAGCTTTGGAGAATAATATTTAATTTGGCGGAAGAATTAAAAGTACAAATATTCGTTACAACACATAGTGAAGATTGCATTACCGGCTTTGAAAATATTTTGAACAATCCAGATAACACAATGAAAGGAAAGTTAATTCGTCTTGAAAATATTAACGATATAATACGACAAGTTGAATTTAGTGCTGAAGAATTAAAAATTGCTATCGACCAAAATATTGAAACCAGATAATGAGTGGAAGGGAAAAATTCAACAGTAAGCTTTTAGTAGAAGGAAAAGATGATCAACACGTTATTTGGGCGCTGTGTGCTAAATTTAACCTTGCTCAAAATTTTGATGTAATAGATTGCGAAGGCATTACGAATCTTTTGGAGCAAATTCCCGTTAGATTTAAACAATCTGGAATTAATACGATAGGTATTATTGTTGATGCAGATAGCAATTTACAAAGTCGCTGGAATTCATTAAAAGATTTGTTGAAAGCACAAGGTTTTAATCTGCCCCATGATCTACCAGCTGAAGGACTTATTGAAAAAAACGCAGACAATAAGCGTATTGGAGTTTGGATAATGCCGAACAATAATCTAAATGGAATGCTTGAAGATTTCATTTCTTTTTTAATTCCTCAAAATGACAACCTATTACCAGTAGTTAAAGCGACGCTGCAAGACATTGAAGACAAAAACCTGAATAAGTATCGTGGAACACACAAATCCAAAGCTGTAATTCATACTTGGCTTGCTTGGCAAGAAGTACCTGGAACACCGATTGGCTCGAGTATTACGAAAAGCTATCTGACAACTAATGTCGAATCTTGTTTTCAACTGATCAATTGGTTGAAATTGCTTTTTTTTGACGATGGCCGGTAAAACGTCGTGGAACGGGCCGGTCGAATTAATTAAAAATTTATAGATGCAGGGCTAACGAAAAGAACGGATGACTAAGCATTGACGATCTTAACCTAAGATTCGTGTAACCGGTAATAAGCAGACAATAATAATTGCAAAAATTAAATACACCAGCGCTTGTGAAAACCTTGCTATATCTGAAAAAAGTCTTACTTTTGCCATCCCGAATTAAAACCCTCGGGATTTTTTTATGAGCGAAAACAATATTGTTAATCCAAACGCTGAACAGGAAGTGGTGGCAACTGCACAGGCAGAGCCCGCAACAGCGACAACAAATGCACCTGAGGTGATAGAAACTGCGCACGATGACTTTGATTGGTCTATCGACAAACGCAACGTTGCCCAATATTCTCACGAAGAAATGGAGAAATATGGCAAAGTGTACGAAGATACTTTTGTACAGATTGAAGATGGAGAATTGGTCAATGGTACGATCGTTGGTCTTACAAAGACTGATGTCGTTATCAACATTGGTTTTAAAAGCGACGGGCTTATTTCTTTAAATGAATTCCGCGATTTACCAGGTGTGGCTGTAGGCGATGAAGTAGAAGTAATGGTGGTAGAGAAGGAAGACCGTCAGGGCAACCTTAACCTTAGCCGCAAATCTGCTCGCACATTCCGTGCTTGGGAACGTATTGTGGAAGTACACAAAACCGGCGAAATTGTCACTGGATCTGTTACCAGCAAAACAAAAGGCGGCTTAATCGTTGACGTATTCGGAATGGAAACATTCTTACCAGGTTCACAAATAGATGTGAAACCGGTAACAGATTACGATCAGTTTGTAGGCAAAACAATGGAGTTTAAAGTAGTGAAAGTAAATGAAACTATTAAAAACGCTGTCGTTTCACATAAAGCATTAATCGAAAGCGATATTGAAGCACAACGTGCTCAAATCATCAGCCAATTAGAAAAAGGACAAGTACTGGAAGGTACTGTAAAAAATATTACAGATTTCGGTGCGTTTATGGACTTGGGTGGCTTAGATGGTTTGTTATACATTACCGATATTTCATGGGGCAGAATTTCGCACCCATCAGAAGTGCTTAAATTAGATCAAAAAATACAAGTAGTTGTTTTAGACTTTGATGATGACAAACGTCGTATCAGCCTTGGTTTGAAACAATTGACACCACATCCTTGGGATGTATTACCAGAAGTCATCGCTGAAGGTGCTGTTGTAAAAGGTAAGGTAGTCAACATCGAAGATTATGGTGCATTTCTTGAAATTCAACCGGGCGTAGAAGGCTTGGTTCACGTAAGTGAAATTACATGGGCTAACACACCTATCAATGCGAAAGAGTTCTTCAAATTGAACGACGAATATGAAGCCAAAGTGGTAACACTTGACAAAGATTCCCGTAAAATGAGTCTTTCTATCAAACAATTGACAGAAGATCCTTGGAACAGCATTGAAGACAAATTCCCAGAAAACAGCAAGCATAAAGGATTGGTGAAAAACATTACTCCTTACGGTGTATTTGTTGAATTAGAAGCCGGCATCGGTGGCATGATTCACATTAGTGATCTTAGCTGGTTGAAACGCTTTAATCACCCATCTGAATATGTAAAAGTGGGCGATGAAATAGATACGGTCATCTTATCTATCGATAAAGAAAACCGTAAACTACAGTTAGGACACAAACAATTGGAAGAAGATCCTTGGAATGCTTTAGAAGATACGTTCGCAGTAGGCACAAAACACGAAGCGACAGTAACACGTAAAGACGATAAAGGCGCTTTGGTACAATTGCCTTATGGTCTGGAAGGATTTGTTCCAAGCCGTCATCTTACAAAACAAGATGGTACCAGTATTAATGCTGATGAAACTGCAGAATTTGTCGTAATAGAATTTGACAGAAACGAAAAACGCATTGTTCTTAGCCATACACGTTTATGGGAACAAGCAGCTGTTGAAGAAAAAGAAGCAGTGAAAAAAGAAGCGAAAGCAGAAGCTGAAACAACTAAAAAAGCCGTAAAAGCTATACAAAGCAAAGTTGAAAAAACTACTTTAGGCGATTTAGGTGCATTAGCTGATATTAAAGCTAAATTGAAATCTGAAGAAGGCGATAAATAATCATCTTTCTTCTCTCAGTTTTCTGAGTTATAATAAAATACCCTGTTCATAAAATGAGCAGGGTATCTTTATTTAGGAACATTACGCATTATCGGCATTATGTGGGGTATAACCATTACAGGTTTTCAGGAACACCCACCTTTGGTGGGTCTTATAAGTGCATCTAATTGAACTCTTTCGTACATAATTTACAATTTACTCAATGTAATGAGTAAAATAACTCAATATTCCGAACAAAATCAAACATACGACGAGACAGACTATCTTCGGCAGTATTAATGAATTGAACAAAGATGGTCTTAGGCACTCCAAAGTCTCAAAATAAAAATACCAGCATAACTAACCGAGCGAACTGAACCCTATCCCCAATCAATGATATTTAACACACCGTACCGCTATAAAAAGCAAGGTGTGATAAGGACTACAGCCTAAACAAATACCTCGCCTATATTCATCATATAATAAAAATAGCTTGCCTATTATTAAA
>NZ_JBNQGD010000390.1:0-1441 GCF_050436765.1 Arachidicoccus sp.
TTTTTTCATTGCCTATTTTTTTTGCAAGTTGTGCAATGCACCAATCATCATAAGCATATTCTAAAGTAGTGGAGACGGAATTCTCACTGTTTTCATCAGGAATAAATCCATATTTTCTGTAGGCCGGGATATTGTCGTAATAAGGGTTGTCGGCAGTGACTACACATGCTGCCAATGCTTTTTTTGCATCAAAGGTATTGATGCCTTTAATTGCGGCATCGGCAATTACGGACACGGCATGGTAGCCTGTCATACACCAATTCTCATTGCCATAAGAAGACCAAACCGGTAACATTTGTAATGGATTTTGTGTAAAATGTGCTAACATAGATTTTACCATATCGTTATCTCTTTTGGGTTGAATAATGGTAAACAACGGATGTAATGCGCGATGCGTATCCCACAATGAAAAAGTAGTGTAATTGATAAACCCTTTTGCTGTATGTATTTTTTGATCGATGCCTTTGTATTTTCCATCTACGTCCATATAAATTGTTGGATTGATAAAGGCATGATACATTGCTGTATAAAAATTTACTTTATCACTGTCAGAGAGTGTTTGAACTTTTATTTTTCCTAATTCTTTTTGCCAGGCTAGCTGACCTTCATCCTTTACTTTCTCAAAACTCCAGCCAGGTACTTCGACTTGCATGTTTTCCATAGCACCATCCATACTTACTGGAGATAGCGCAAATTTTATTTTTACTTTGTTATTCGATTGTGTCGAAAAGTTAAAATAGGCACGCAGGTCATGTCCTTCCATTAAAGGGAAGTTTTTTGTTAGGTCAAATCTTCTCCAAAAACCGGCATAGGGTTCATTCGTAGAAAAGGACTTATAGCCATATCCTGTAAATGGTTGAGAAAATTTCATAGCGAAATAAACCGTTCGGTTTCTTGCCCAGCCGCGCGTTTGGCGGTAACCGACCACTGTTGAATCATTAAGTACACGAACATAGGTCCATACGTCTTTTCCAGGATAGTTGTAGATATTATACATCATATCTAAAATAATATGTGCACTGTCGGTTTTTGGAAAAGTATATTGATGAAACCCGACGCGCGTAGTGCTTGTAAGCTCAGCAATAATATTATAATCGTCCAATTTTACTTTATAATAATCGGCTTCGGCTACTTCATTGGAATGTGAAAAACGCGAACGAAAACCGCTGTTTGGATCCGTTGCTGTTCCGGGATTTAACTGTAATCTTCCCACCGTAGGCATTATTAGGAAATCACCTAAATCTGAATGTCCTGTACCGTTGTAGTGTGTATGGGCAAAGCCTACAATGGTCTTATCGCCATACTGATAACCCGCGCAATATTTATAGACATCGGCGACATATTTACCATTTACTTCGTAAGGGATTGTATCCGTCTCCGGACTCAGCTGCACGGATCCAAAAGGGACTGTTGCTCCCGGAAACGTATGTCCCATACGTTC
>NZ_JBNQGD010000391.1:0-1057 GCF_050436765.1 Arachidicoccus sp.
TAATACCTCATCCTCATAACTGTCTATTGCACCGGCCCACAGAAAAATTAGTAGATCATAAAACTTATTTGCAGTCGTTGCCAGATTTCGACAGGCTGGATTATGTTTCTATGATGTCGCAGGAGCACGTATACTCTTTGTGTGTCGAGAGCTTGGCGGAGTCCGATATTTATCCAAGAGCGTCGTACATAAGGGTACTTTTTTGTGAAATAACTCGTATACTAAATCATTTAATGTCTGTCACAACTCACGCCTTGGATATAGGTGCCCTTAGCCCTTTTTTATGAGCCTTTGAAGAAAGAGAAAAACTAATGGAGCTTTACGAAAGGGTTTCAGGGGCCAGGATGCACGCAAGCTATATAAGACCCGGCGGGATTTCCCAGGATTTACCGGCGGGATTTCTTGACGATGTTTATGAATTCGTAAAAAATTTCCCTTCTAGGTTGGACGAGATGGAGAATTTTTTAACTTTTAATAGAATTTGAAAACAACGTTTAATAGGTATAGGTATTGTTGATTATAAAGATCTCATTGAATGATCATTTTCGGGGGTTATGCTTCGCGGATCCGGCGTTTGCTGGGATTTGAGGAGATCCCGCCCTTATGAGGTTTACGACGATCTTAATTTCAGCGTGCCTGTAGCGGAAAACGGGGATTGTTACGACAGGTACCTACTTCGTGTCGAAGAAATGCGTCAGAGTACGAGTTTAATGTGGCAGTGTATAAATCTACTACCCAGTGGGCCTATAAAAGCAAATGATTTTAAATTGTCGCTACCCTCCAAGCTAGATTCTAAAAGTGATATGGAATCCGTGATTCAGCATTTCAAATTTTGTACTGAAGGTTTTATTTTGCCGGAAAATTATGAGTACGCCGCCGCGGAGGCCCCTAAAGGGGAGTTCGGGGTTTTCCTAATGTCTGATAATTCCGGCAAACCTTACAGATGCAAATTTAGAGCGCCGGGGTATTATCATTTGCAGGGATTGGATTTTATGTCTAGGAATGCGTTTTTGGCGGATGTTGTCGCGCTTATTGGCACGCAGGATATAGTTTTTGG
>NZ_JBNQGD010000392.1:0-2367 GCF_050436765.1 Arachidicoccus sp.
CGCTGCTCAACGCCGACCCACAAAACGCCTTTAAAGACTCCCTGACCAAGGTCATGTATGATCATAGTCCCCTGGCACCCATTGTCATCCCCACCGGGCAAGACATGCAAAATATAGACGTAGACCGGATACTAGCCATCTACAAAAGTCAGTTCGGCAATGCAGCCGGCTTCCACTTCTTCTTGGTAGGCAATGTCAACGCAGACAGTTTAAAGCCACTGATAGAGAAGTACATCGCCAGCCTGCCCGTAGAAAATACCAAACCCAGTTACAAAGACAACGGCCTTCGGATGATCAGCGGCCAGCAAAGCTTCAACTTCTACAAAGGAGCCGATAAGAAAAGCCTGCTGTTAGACATCTACCACGGCGATATAGCCTATAGTCCCGCCTTAGCCCTAAGAGCCAGTATGCTAGGCCAGATCATGACCATCGAACTACTCAATACCGTCCGGGAAGAGAAACAATGGATCTACAGTGGCGGCGTCTCCGCCTCGGTCACCAGATTACCCTACGGACATTACGAGGTAGCAGCGCAGATGCCCTGCGGCCCCGAGAACGTACAGAACATCTATAACGAACTAGACAGAGAAGTACAAGGCTACAAAGACAAAGGCGTATCGGCGCAGGACCTGGAGAAAGTAAAAAAAGCGATGATCGAACAGTACAAAGAACAGATAAAGAATAACGGTACCTGGGCATCTGAATTGCAGCAGATCCTATTCTGGGGCACAGACAAGAACAACTTTTTAAACTATGAGCAGCGGGTAAATGCCGTAACCCCAGAAGAGATACAAGCCACCGCCCGTCAGCTCTTACAAGACAATGATTTTAAAGCTGCTACTTTTCCGCAGAAATGATGCAAGAAATAATAATAATGAATACTAATGAAAGATAAACGATAGATAACTTGTGGTTTAATGAACAATCTCATGTACTTGAAAATAGTGCAACGGGGCCTCTTCTTTAAGATGGCCCCTTTTTTAAATAATAGATGGCGCATTTTCATAAGTACACGGCATAAAACGTCAATGCCCAATTGTAAGCATTAATTAAAAAAATATTGTTACCTGACTACTTTTCTTACTATTTTAATCATCACTTTTTTGCCATTATTGGATGAGCGAATCTTTTTCTTTTTGATGAAAATATCGTTATTTCAGATGTCTTCTTGGTATAAGCGTTTCATTATCTTCTATAACTCTTCTCACTTTTATTTCAATACAATAGTACTTATACTTTGCAAGGTTGCCTTTTGCAGCTCAATTTTTGTAAATAAAGTTCCCGGTTAGATCGAAAAAAATGAAATAAAACGGGACGACTCTGCCGGTTTCGTCTTTTTGTTTAGGCTCTGGACAGTAATCATAGGCAAATAACCCCCAAAGACTTTGGCAAGAACAATTGAGTTTATCCATTTCTGATGGCATCGCAGCATCCAATTCAAACAAAACTATTTGGCTAATGGAGAAATGTATGATGCGGCTAAAAGATGATGCGGGATTCTTCGTTTTTTCATTATCCAAGATGGCTCTCGATAATAAATTTCTTTATTATTTTATGCCCCTTAACATATCGGTTGTATTTTTATGCAAAATTTACTCATTTTTTAAGGTTCTTACCATTATACTGATATGCGTTTAAAATGGCTTTTCTCCGTCTTATTGTTTTTGACATGTTTGTTCTTGATGCAATTAAGACTTAGTGCACAACCCCAGATATTAAAGTTTAAGCATTTGAGCATCGCGGAAGGACTTCCGCAAAGTACCGTAAATTGTTTTACCCAAGACAATAAAGGATTTATTTGGATTGGCACAAATGGAGGCCTCAGTAGGTATGACGGATATGAGTTTGTAAATTATAAAAATGCCTATTCCAACAAAAATAAAAGCACCCTTAGTAGTAACTATGTAAATGCTATAGGGGTCGTTAACAATGAATATTTACTGGTAGGAACAAATATGGGGCTGGATTTATTGAATCTTAGCAATGGTAAAATCTCACTCGTTTCCGGAACTGACTCGCTGCTGATAGATAAAATAAAAAAAGATAGTAAAAATAATATCTGGGTAGGTACTTCTAAAGGTCTGATGATATATGATTTAAAATCCCGCCAGTTGAAATTAGCCAAACTAAACCGTCATCAAAATGTTGTTAGCTATAAAAGTGAGGTAGATGTGATAGAAGAAGACGCACAACATTTTATTTGGGTGGGTTTTCTTGATAGAACATTAATTAGATTTAACCCTATTTCAAAAAAAGAAATAGGATTGCCATTAGCATTACAGCAAAACAAGATCTTTAATCAAAGTCATATTATAACTATTAGGAAGGGTATTAACGACGACATATGGTTTGGTTCTATTGAAAATG
>NZ_JBNQGD010000392.1:2401-2729 GCF_050436765.1 Arachidicoccus sp.
TTAAACCGGCCTAAGCTAGAACGTGTTCGCGATATTTTCGTCCAGGATAGCACGCATGAAGTTTGGGTTGCTACTAGAAATGGTTTGTTTGTTTTAGATAGCAGTTATCAGCATCTAACAAAATATACGTCAGACAAGTTCGACTCTTATTCACTTTCCAATAGTTCTATTTGCGCTATAACGAAAGACTATTCCGGTAATATCTGGGTGGGTACTTATTCGGGCGGTATCAATCTTTTAGAGAAGGGTAACGACAACTTTAATTATTTAGAGAATTTAATGAGTGGTGGTGGATTGAGTAATAGCGTGATTGAAGATGTATTGGAAG
>NZ_JBNQGD010000392.1:2739-3468 GCF_050436765.1 Arachidicoccus sp.
CAATCTATGGATTGCTACCGGTGGTGGCGGATTGGATTATTACAATCGTAAGAGTGAAAAATTTAGCTATGTAAATGCTCCTCTAAATTTAGGAATAGATGCAGGTTTTGTTGAGTCCATTGCAGAAGATGACAATGCTGTTTGGCTGGGTACTTTGTATGGGTTATTTAGATATGATAAAACTTCAAAGAGTTTAACGCGACTACAACTTGCTCGTGGTGCAAATTTTAATGGACACGCACCGGTCATTTTTGCTTTGGAAAAGAGTAAAAAGGGTGGCCTGTGGATAGGTACACAACTTGGATTGTTTTATAAGGATCAATTGGGAAATATTACTGTTTATACGCATCAACAGGGGAATTCAAAGAGTTTGGCTAATGATCAGATAACGTATTTGTCAGAAGATAGAGACGGCGACCTTTGGATTGGTCGTTTAAATGGGCTTTCCCTTTTTTCAGTAAAAAATGGTTTTTTTACCAATTTTAATAAACAGAATGCAAACGTTCGTATAAATTCAGTGTTCTCGGTTAAGCAAGACTCCAGAGGTATTGTCTGGGTGGGTACCCATGAAAATGGATTAGTATACTACGATAAAATACGCCAAACATTTGGTGTTATTGACAATCGTTTCGGGTTACCGGATGCATCGGTAAGAGGTATAGCAGAAGACAATTCAGGGAATCTCTGGGTAAGTTGCAGTAATGATATCTCCAAGATTATATTCAAAAA
>NZ_JBNQGD010000393.1:0-1040 GCF_050436765.1 Arachidicoccus sp.
AGCTGCAAAAATGAAACATGAGGGCTTAAAAGATGGAAGTATTGAGCGGTCTCATTCATTTTCATTAACATACGCCAAAAAAGATGTTAATGAGTCGCAAAAAAACTTAGACTTAGCAAAACGCCTATGGGCTTAATAATTAAAATCATTATGAAACACAGCCCAGATCAACCCGCCGACACGTCCCGCAAGGTTAGGACGTGTCGTTTATCAGACGATGAGTATAATTACCTAACAAGCCGTCACAACGGACTTTCCGCCGCTATCCGCCTACTAACCAAGGGCGGTAAGTATGAGGAGATGGTGAAGGAAAATGAGGCGTTATTAAGACGCTTAGAAGAATTAAACATGATATTAATAACTAACAAATAAAGCGATGAGCAACGTATTAGACATGACAATTGAACAGCTAATGGCTGAATTAAGAGTGACAGAATCATTCACTCAAAGAGGTTTTGAAATTATAACAGCCTTAGAACTAAAAAGAAATGTTGTTTGGAACAACAAAACAAAAGAGTACGAGCCAAAAATGGAGGTTAACCCATGCGTATAAACTCCCTCGCCGAGCGCATCGCCCTCAACCCGCCACGCTCACCAAAGCCGATACTATTTTGGGAATGCCGCCTAAATGGTCGCTGTATAGATACTAATAATTCAATTCGTATATTGCGACATAGAAACTCACACTTAAAAGCTACATACCATGCAATACGCTAAAAACTTCCCTTGGCTACTCATCCTCTGCACCATCTACGCATCTACGGCAATAGTCTGCTTAGCTTTCGCCTTAGTTGTCGGAATCATGCAAATGTAAGCCCAACCAACTTCACACCTATAGCCCGCCCATCAAGCGGGCTTTTTTATGTCAAATTTATCCGTTTGCAAACGTTTGTAGTCGGCTTTTTAAGCAGTTATAAGCAACCAAACTGAAAAGTGGCACTTCTTGTTGTCTTTTCTAAAATAATGCCTTTAAGAGGCTAATAAGTGGATAATTAACCCCAAAATACCACTAAATACCTCAATAATTTACTTTTTAGTCA
>NZ_JBNQGD010000394.1:0-2338 GCF_050436765.1 Arachidicoccus sp.
TATGCGAACATGACCTCTTATGACGTATTAAGTAGTCTGCCACAATTTGACACTTTAGTACAGGTGATTGATGCTGCCGGATTAAAAGATAAAATAAATCAGGATAATTCGACATTTTTCGCGATTAGCAACGGGTCTATTTTTAGTTATCTTAATTATCGTACCCTTTATCTTCAAAATACGGTAAACCAATATGCTAAGTTTACATTGGATTCTTTGAAATATTATTTACAAAATAATATTAATGGCACGAAAGATTCTTTATTGATGTATCAAGTAGCTACTACATTAACGACAACTAATTTAACTAACAATGGGACACAATATCCTTCTGGATTAAGTGGCGATTCGGTCTTGGTATCATATGAAACTACGCTGAGTACCAACCTCGGTTACACTACCTTGGTTTCTACACCTCCAAGAGTGGTATATTTTGCCCAATTATGGAAGCATTTTAATTTAGGTAAAGATAGTACGGCTGCAAATTTGCCTTCTACTTCTGGAGTAAGATCCTTAGTAAGCACTTCCTTCATTAAAACGAAAAACGGAATGATAAATGTATTAACTTCTGGAAATACCTTATTCTTCTATGGAACAAGAATTAACTAAAATAAAAATGTTAAGAAATGAAAAATATTAAAGCAAGATCTTGGGCTACTTCTTTCGTTATGCTCCTTTTGTTCTCCATCATAGTAGAAGGGTGTACCAAAATACAAAATGGTTTTCTCAGTCCAACGATGCAATATTCTACCAAATTATTTGTGGCGCCCCAAGGCCAAATTGCCAGTTCCAATTCGTTAGTGGCAGATGGATCAAACCTACCATTAAATGTTAAATGGACCCACATTTATGATTCTTCCGGTAAAAATGTAGATGACATGTTTATAAAAACTTATCCGGTAGGTGTGTGGACGAAATCTTACAATCCACTGACTGATACAAGCTATGCGTCTATTATTGCTAAAAGAACAACACAAGAGCTAACTCCATTTACGGTTAATCCTACAAGCGGCGTTATTAGTACCAATAGTGCTACATTGTATGTCCCCATAGGAAAGTATACCTTAGATTTACAAGTATCAAACAGCGCAGGTACGCAAGAACTGAAGAATGCTATAACAATAGAAATTAAGGCGGCTAAGCCGGTGCAAACGGCAGACGACGGCGGAATTGGTTCTTTCAGTTTATCAAGATTAATAGCAAATACATCGGCAGGGGCGCCGACCAGGGATAATGTAACATCAGTTTTCTATAACGGTAATTATAATCCATTTGTGGTCTATAGTGTCACCAGAATTTCAGATACTCCAAACGTGATGATTATAAAAATTACAGATAGAAATGGTGTAGTCTTTAATGCTAAAACAGGGGAAGTCTCAAAAAGACCTAATTCGGGTTTAAACCCCAATCCACCTTATCTACAGAATCTACAATATTATGCGCCGGACACCTTTCAAGCATTAGACTCGGCACTATATGTAAAATATCCTTTAACTCCTTTTCCTATAGCCTCGTTGGGAAATGGATTCAATATGTATTATATTATTCCAACAAAGTATGTGCACATGGATAGCACCAAAACTTGGAGCGGAAATTCCGCAGGCATATTTTATCGGGGTACTTCGGACCCACGTTATTTAGGACAGTTTAAAGACGATCTTTATGATTATGCTGTAAGAATTCCTTTGAGAATTCAAACTCCTGGCAATTATTTCTTTCAAATTAAACTACTTGACGTAACCCATAGATAAGTTTGTAAACGCTTTGTGAATTCTATTGCACTCGGTTTTATATCGAATAAATAATTATTTCTACAAAAGATTGTGTAGCTATTCAAAATAAAATTCTTGAAGAGCTGCACAATTACAGTTAGTAGCATTGACAAAAATGGTATTATTGTCTGACGGCTGTCAAGTCATTTTCTGTAGCTAGTTTATGACCTATATGATTGTTATATAGGGAAATAATGCAAAATCACTATTTGCCAGTCACTATTGAAGCTTTAGAAGTTAGTTCAATCGCTATAAAACAATGAGATACTTCAAAGATCTATTGGTGAATGGTTAAAAATAAATACTAAGGGAAGATATAGTTATGATAAGGTCATTTAGTATTCAGAGCAACTATGCGTGGCTCCTATTGATCTTTTCACTTATCCTGTAATGTACCAAATTGAAAACTGTGTTTCACAAAAATCTTTCAATACTTATTTGTATTTTGATGGCGTCTCATTATTCATTTGCTCAAAATACCTATTACATAGAAGATAGTTCGATAGTAGATAAGTAAGCATACGACCAAGCACGTATAGTGTGAGACAAGAAGAGGAATTAGTTTT
>NZ_JBNQGD010000395.1:0-1499 GCF_050436765.1 Arachidicoccus sp.
GAATATGGTGGCGAAGGAATGCAATCGCCTGAGCCTTTTCTATAGGCGTGCATTCTTTCACTTCTACCACTTCACTTTTATCCTTTTTCTCAACCTTTTCAATGGTCTTCTCTAGACCTTTTGCCACGAGGTGAATAATGGCGTCCACCCTCCATTGAAAGAATTTTTCGCCCGACAACTCAAGGATCTCAAATTCTCTTTTTGCTAAGTATGCCATTTTATCTTACTGCAAAAGTTATAAATATGTTATGGCAAAGAAAAATACGTAAATGTATGTCCTTATTTATTATGCACGTGATCTAGTCACTATTTATTTCCATCGACATGTAACAGAATAGCCATAATAGTTATCCTATAACTAGGCCTTTGAAAACATGCATAATTACTCGGGGAAATACAATAGTTAAGAGTTTGGACGTTTAGAGTAATTCATCAGAAATAATGAGTATATAAAGCATATATGAGCTTAAGTATGTAAAGAAGAAGGAAAGAGAGCAGGAAGATAACCATGTCTTCTGCGTTTCCGGTATACCCGGTTATACTTATCAACTATGATCCTTATCCAATCTTCTTCACCGTTTACACCACTCATCCACAATTTTTTCATCCTTATTTTTCTTATCCCCATATTTATCCGGTCACTCCTCCGGCACCACCTCCGTCTCCGGACTCAGTTTTAAGTCCATATAATTGGTAATTATTGATTGCAAGTGGGAATGAAGCAAGATGGTCCGAGGACGTTAGTCCAAAGTAGTAATGTTTTTATTTTGTTATCCATCTTTAGTCGGCATGTAAGATAAGTAGATTATTAAGATCTACATCGTTGTAAGTTTGAATGTATAATATATGAAGTATTTTGTTTCCAAAAACTTGTCCTTGTGTTAAGCATATGCCAAATATATAAAAGATGACAATTATGCAAGTAAGGTATCAACTCGATGTAAAAATTACCGGTAACCTTTAATACCGATTATTCATCTTTATCCCCTTATATTTACGGTCATCCACTCATCACTTTAACCCATTCTTATCTTCTTCCTCCTTTTACTCATTCTTATCTTCTTCCTCATCAACTCCATTTTCATTTTCTCTTCCATTTTCGATCAATCATGTCGAAGGAAGACGATGAGATTTTTCGTCGGATCAAGGCTAGCAATGATCGGTTTTTAACCGAGCTTGCAATTTGCCTTGTTCTAATCTTAATCACCGTTTTCATTCTCATCATTACGGCTTTAAGATCTTTGTGAAATCCATGAAGGATTTTGAAGTGAGCTTAATGTCAGAAGCCGAAAGAGGTAAGAAAATCTAGCTTTTAGTTTGTACCTTGTTTTAGATCTAACCATATGTTTCTAGTTTTGGTAAAAGTCGTTTTAGATCTAAGAAGACAAATCGAGTTTCTGATGTAGAAGATCCCGAGTTTGGGCAACTACAGAGCATACTTCTCAAAACGATTTTGTAACAACTTCTTGTATGATTATGGTAACGATTATGATAATAAA
>NZ_JBNQGD010000396.1:0-12127 GCF_050436765.1 Arachidicoccus sp.
GACTGTATAGCAATAAGATACTTTCTTAGAGTATTGTTTACTTTTACTAAAAAAGTGTTGATTGTATCGTATTTCAATGACTTTGAAATTTCAAAACAAAAAGCAGAATATCCACCTTTGTGTTCGCCAATGAACCTGTTATTGATATATAGTTTTGCTACTTGCCCTACTCCACTAAAGCGAATAAAAATTCTTTTTGTTTCCAAATTTTTATCAACAAAAAATTTCTTTTCGTAAGAAGCGCTTCCGACATAAAAACCCTTTCCCAGCTGCATATCAGTTGCATTCCAAGTATGTGGAATACTTACTTTTTGCCAACTATCTCTTTTCAACTCTTTTTTATCTTGAATCAAATCTTTTTTAAAGAACCAATCTTTATTGAAAGAAATAATCTGTCTACCCGAAGAGACAACTTGATTGCTTTGAGCCTTCACACATTGAGCTCCAAAAAACAGTATTACACCTATCCAAATGCACTTTTTCTTAACTATCATTATTATTAAATTATACAAATTTTGAAACTGACAAGCAAAGCGAATTTAAAATTGTAGAATTAAAATTTAATTTAGAAATTAATATCCGACCAAAAAAAATATTGTCTAAATATGTTTATTTTCGTCTTCTTCTGACTGAGCACCCTTTTGAGTTTCCAACACAATAACAAAAGGTTGCTTTTGTCCAGTTTTTTGTAAATGAATAAAGGTATCTAAGCCATCTAATTTTTCAATACTCAATTCTTTGTGTCCATCAAGCAGATAAGCTTTCTTAATAACCGTATTCTTTGGAGATGAAACTCTCAACGCTCCGGAAACAGGCACGTTAAAAACAATCATATAAATCTCATTATCTTTTTTCAATTTCTGCGTATAATAGCCCCAGTCCTGTTTTAACCAATTGACGTAACCACAATTGTATATAGCCTCATTATTTATTTTCATCCAGTTGCCAATTACTTTTGCATCATCAATTTCCTTTTGCCTAAAAGTTCCGTCAGCCTTAGGGCCAAAATTCAATACGAAATTGCCATCAAGCGATACACATTTTGCCAACATTTCTATCAATTCGTTCGGCGTCTTCCAGTGTCCCATCCATTTTTTTGCATAACCCCAACCATTTTCAGGAATTGTCATATCACATTCCCAATCGTTACCATGTGTAGCAGCAAAATCCGACGGGATTGTCCTTTCCCAGCCTTGCTCATAGTCGCCCATTAATCGCCCATTACTATCAAAATGTCTTTTACCATAATCATCTGCACGTAAACGGCTTCCAATGATTAAACCTGGATGAATTCTTTTTAGATCTTGATTTAAAGAGTCTGAAAACGCACCACTTTTTTTCCAACTATTGTCCCAGGTACCATCAAACCAAAAACCTTTTATTTGAGGATACATTTTCAACTGCTCCTCCAGCTGATTTTTGACAAACAATTTAAAACGATCAAAAGCAATTGTGTCCGCCGTCGATTTTAAATCGTAGCGCCAATCAGGATTGTGCCAATCCATAATGGAGAAATACAAATAAACGTCAATACCCGCCTTCGTATAAGCATTTACGAGTTGCTTAAGAATATCTTTTTTATAAGGTGTATTACTAATATTATAACTGGTATATTTTGTAGGCCATAAACAAAAACCATCGTGATGTTTAGTGGTAATAGTCACATATTTCGCCCCCATTTGCTTCGCCATGACCGCCCACCTATTCGCATCAAATTCTTTTGGGTCAAATTTTTTGTAAAGACTATCATATACCGAATGCGGCAATTCACCCCAAGAACGAATCCATTCAGCGGCGCCGTTATAATGCTTACCGTTATAATCTCCCCCTAGAACAGAATACAACCCCCAATGAATAAATTGTCCCAAACCATAACCTCTCCAGCGATTCATATCAGCATCCATCCGCTTGCCAATATGGTGCGCACCATGAAGCAGAGGAATGGTATCTTTTTTTACAGATTGTGCTTTTAAACCAACCACCCAACCTGCGAGCATAACGCTCAACACCATTTTTTTCATTTTCATTCCTATTAATTTACTATAATTCTAATAAAATGCTTGCCGTTTATCTACCCTAAAAATGCCTCGATATTAATTGCTTTAGTAAACATCAGCTACAGGGTTCAGATTTGATATAGTCTTTATTATTGTATTATTGATATCTACATATTTATTGCTATGGTTTGAAATTATTGCCGCGGCAGATTGGCCTGCAAAATTACCAGACGGTAATCTAACCTCAATAAACCGTATTCCTGAAATGCCTGGGAATTCTGCATATACAAAAATGGAAGATGCTGTTTGTGAAGGATCTGCGACAGATATTTTATACGATCTCCTTCCAATATGTTTAATCATAAGCGTGGAAGGAACATTAGTCCAAACCTTAACAGAATCATTCCTATAAGCCGCAAATCAATATCACGTTCATTGGGGAATATATACCCCACTGCGCCCAATAACATTCTTATTGAATGTGAGCTGAACTCCATTACCAAGTGCTGAGATATTCCTCTGAGAAGATACAAGTACTTTGTTATCTCTGCGCCAAGTTTGTTTACTGTTGTATTCACGAATTAGGCCGCCACAGAACTAATACCTGCCCCAAAACAAAAGCTCACCTCACCATTTTCACCGTTTTACCAAGGTCAAAACTAAGTCAAGGGTATGGCAAGAGCACCGGTCATTTTGAACATTTTTACAGGGTAAATGTTACAATTTGCAAAAAATGGAAGTCATTCCCAGAGTGCAAATCATAGATTTCTTCTGTCATAAAGATAAATTTTATAAAAATGGACAACCAAAAAAAGGTTTTCCCCTTGTCCATCTTCCCTAAAAACGATTATTGCACATATTCAATTTCAAAGTTATTGATCCAGTTTATTCCATCCATATCCCAATCCGCTTTTATATCTAATCGCAGCCAATACAACGCATTTACTGCGACATCTGCACTTTGCGCCAGAATAGAATATGTTTTACTAGGGTCGTAAGGATAAGGACTGGTATAGCACAAATAATTACCCGCTAGCGGGTTTACCCCCCAAGGAACAGCACTCATCGTCATTAAATCATTACTGTAACCTGGAGCCCGATTATACAATTTAGTCCCCGTAAATTCATTACTGGGCCAATAACCGATCAAATGGGAGTAATAAGCATCCCTATCCTCGTCTAAATACATTTTACATGCATTTTGTGCAATGACATCATCTGGCAATGCCACATTATAGATACGCAGATCAGTTACGGTTTCTTTAGTTGTACCACTATTATAGCTTCCCGGAATACCCACACGCAACGGGCTTGTGGTAGTACAATTAAGATTGGTAATATCTATTGGGGCATTATCAGATGGTGCCCCATCGATATACAATTGCATATATCTTTTCCCACCTGCTATATATATTTTGCCGGTATAGCTGTGCCATACGTTCAATTCTTGATATCCTGCAGTTGAGGTGATGGTATTATTCGTACCAGAATGAGTGCCCCCTGTCCCACGCACAACAAATCGAATTGAACCGTTTGAACCGTTATGGCAAAACCACCAGCCCTGATTTGAATTAGCCGAACTAGCAGTTTTCAAAATTATACCTGGATTTAAGCTTCCATATTGCTGAACCAAAAGTTTAAACGAAATAGTCATCTCAGTAGTAGGTTGAATGTCATAATCAGCTGCAGATGCAGTTGGCGTACTTGAAGATGCGCTAGCGGTAGAATACATAGGGGTATAATCTCCATTGGGAAGTACCTCTTCTTTTGTAAGATTATCATTATATGCCATCAGAAACCCTTGATTAGGATTTAGTCCGTCTGGTCCTTTATTTGAAGCAATCATTATTAACCAACTTTCCTTATTGTACGTTTTTCGCGCTTTAATTGCCTTCATTACATCCTGGATATAACCATCAACATTCTGGATGGCAGCCTTATATTGGGCATTATTCACGCCGAATCCATATTGCTTGCCAGCGACTGCTATCTCGTTGAAATCTAGAATACTCAGATCGGGATTGGTGTTAGTCAAAAGGCTTGCCGCCGAATCCCTCACCTCTTTGTCATCAAGTGCGACAACAGTTTTATTGGCCCCTCTTAGCAATAAGTTAGCCAAGTTACCCCAAGGTGTAATAAGCAATGATTTGTCCAAAGGTTTATATCTAATCAAATAATAGAATATATTATTCGGGTCGGGCAATGCCCCGTCTGGATCATTTTGATCACCTATGGGCGAAAAACTACTATCGCTGGTTAAGTGTGTGGCGTAAGAAGTACCTGTAGCTACAGACTTCCATCCTGACACATCATTATTTACTCCTTCTTTTAACAGGGAAAATGTGTATTTACTATGCTCCAATAAGGAATTCAGAAATGTGGGTTTGACAGCCTCCAAGTCCGCACCAGAAAACCCGTCGATACCGATGATAAGGACTTTGCGCGTTTTTGCTCCCGTCGAGTCATTACCATAATTTTCAAATATCGGTGCCGGGTCCGCAAATTTTTTACAGGATTGTGTCACCATTACCGCTATTATTAATAGCCAAATCCATCGAATTTTTATTGATTGCAAATTCATTATATATTAATTAAATTTATTCAATGTAAAGTTATTTTCATTAATTTATTGCTCGCTATATGCACCCAATTCTGCCAACGCAGTAAAGTTATTTCCTGCATAATCAGAATTACAAATTATTCTAAAATATCTGCAATTCTGCCTATTTGCGAAGTCAACTCGCTGCGTCCCCAAAGCATCGCTAAAAACAAAATTGCCTAAGCTTGTCCAGTTTACATTATCATTGCTTACTAATATTTCAACATTTTTTACCGCATCAGATGCCTCTCTTTGTACATATGACAAGCCATCTATCATGTGCACTTCTTGCATATCAATAGTTGCCGTATGTGGATAACCATGAGTTTTTGACATATGCCATACTGTGGCTGGATTGCCATCCAGCAAATTTTGGGGAGATCTACCAGTGGGAATATCATAATCATTATTTATATCAATGGCTTGCCAATCTGTACGGGCATAATCATCGTATATTACAGGAATAGGATCGTCACCGCCAGTCCTTGTTTGAGGATCATACAACCATATTTTTTTATGTAAATACGGATAACCTTTTGCAGTTTCTATATCTTGCTGTTGTTGACTTACCCTTAATCCCCAGGCATTAAAGAAGGGTAGCATATTCAAATGTGTAAAGTCGCACATTGCGTCATATACAAAATCAATTCTGTCTTGATCATTATTGGATGTATGTATGGCATGACGCGTACGCGTGTAGAGCATTGTCATAAAATCAAAGCCAAACTTATCAAATATCTGTAGATAAAACGCACATTTACCAATAGGGTCGTTACTCAAAGAAGGGTCAGTCAAGAAATTTTTAGAAGCATCTATTTTTGCCGCGAAAGCAAGTGCATTAGAATAATCCTGATGAGGTCTGTATCCCAATCGATTACCAGTTTTAAAGCTAAATAAATTATTGGTTGTCTCTCCCATATTGCTAAAGCTCCAATTACTTTGCTGGTTATTATGCCCAACTTCGTGCAAAACACCCCAGTCACCCGAGGCTAATATAACATCTACATTTGTAAGATTTTTAAACCAGTGGTCATCATCTTGAATAACTACGGGATATCCGTTATGCCCATATCCCACAACAGGATCAATATCTGCTACCACACGCCAAGGTAAACCTGCTGCTTGATCAATTGGGTCAGTTGGATTATCGGACAATCCTTCCCATTGTGAATAATCTTTATTAAAAATATCCTCCCAGGTTTGCATCAAAAGCTGAAGTTTAGTTATTCCTATTCTTTGCGCTTTTTCTGTTTCTACGGTGAAGATGATGTGGGGTGCGCGAAGCTCAAACCAAGGCACTTTGGAATTCTTTATGGAATCTTGCCAAGCATTTTCATCTGTTTGACCTAAAATGAAGTCGGTCATTTTACAAGCGCCAGAGAATTTTAATGTTACTGACTGGCCGGTAGCAAATGGTGAATTAACATAGATAGGCCCGCCGAAAGGGCTACGTATGTAGTTACGGCCAGGGAACAATTGCTTTACAGTATATACTATCGGCTCACGCTTAATAGCATCCGGATTGGCAGCATCCTTAGCAGTGAGATTGTCCGTCCAACAACCTATCTGTGCAGTCAATCCATACACATTAGCTGGAACGTCCACTGTGATCGGCTCGCCCGTAGGCGCATATAAGCCGGTGCTTAATTGTGCTTGTGGTAAAACGGCCATCCGCAACTGGCTCGGATTTTTTATGAAATCCAAATTAAGCGTAACCGGATAGCTCGTCAACCTGGGTGCATCATCACCCACAACACCGGGAAATATGGAAGCCTGAGCATACATACTATAATCGGGCACAGACATAGAAGTGTCCACAGTAATGGTAGAGCTATCTGCTGTATAGGTAGGATAACCATTTGCGAAATCGTAGCCGTATTTCTTACAACTACTTAACAGCAAAATCAGCAAGCCAGTTGCTACAATATGAATTGTCTTTCTCTTTGTCATATCTCTATAATATTCGTTCATAGATTTTAATACTAGTTTTGTTTCAAGTTATAGTTGGCTGGCCAGGATCTACCATCCAAACCCCATGATGATGAAATATTCACACCTAGCCATTGATAAATCTGATAAGGAATATCTAGTCCCTTCGGATTCGCATTTAAATAGGCAGAACTTACGGATGGACAAACATTGTTAGAAGCATCGCTAAACGGATTCCAAATACTGCTGGGCGGGTTTTTAAATGACATATCATTCCCTTTAGGTCCAAAATCTTTTACTATTTGTCCATCTGCGTCGGTCCCCGACCAATAACCTATTAAATGGCTGAAATAGGGGCTGGTACTGTCCACCCCAAGTTTACAGGCATTTTCAGCTATCACATAATCTGGAAGCGCAATATTAAATATCTTAAGGTCTGTTACCATTTCTTTGGTTGTACCACCTGCGTAACTTCCGATAAGACCCAAACCTAATGGAAAATCAGTTGTAATATTATTGGCAGTATGATTTGCTGTAGCATCCAGATTGCTGATATCAATGGGTGTAGCATTAACGGGAAGACCATCCGCATAAAGCTGCATATATCGTTTGCTATCTGTTCCAAAATAAACTTTACCTGTGTATGTATGCCATTCATTTAATACCTGATAGCCTGCTGTGGTGGTGAGCGTATTATTGGTGCCCGAATGAGTGCCACCGGATCCGCGCACCACAAAGCGGATAGACCCGTTTGATCCATTATGACAAAACCACCAGCCATTATAAGAGTTTGCCGAACTTCCTGTTTTTACAACAATGCCAGGATTTAATGTTCCGTATTGCAACATTTTCAATTTAAAAGAAATAGTCATCTCCGTTATTGCGTTAATATCATAATCTGCTGTCGTAGCAGATGGAGTCGTAGCTACAAAGCTACCTGTATAAATAGGAGCAGCACCTACATAAGGTATTACGTCAGGCTTAGCATAAAAAGAAAGTGTAAACTTCGGATTATAGAAATAAATAAACCCATTTCCTTTGGAATTGTTATACAAAGTGGTGTCCGTACCTACGGTATACGGCAGAGGACCACCTTTGCCCGAAGCAATCACGACTAACCAGTTTTCTCGGGTAAAACTGGGCCTGGATTGTATGGCATTTAGTAACACGCCTACCTCGTTATCAGCTTGTTGAATTGCTTGCGCATAAGCCACATCATCACTTTGATAACTGTTTTGTTTACCTACAGAATCTACATTATTCAATTCCACCATTACCAAAGACGGATCGTTTTGGTTCAATTCATTCACTGTAGCAGATACGGCATCTTCATCAGAAGATAAAACCTGATGCACATCTGCATCGGTAAGCAGATTGTCGTTCAATAACTGCGAACGAACAAAAGTCGCAGTACGACTATTAGGCGTTATCACTTTTAACCTCGTAAAAATAGAAGGATAGGCATTTATATCATTGTTTGTAAAATCAGCTGACCTGACTTTGTGTTTTGAACTGTCTACCCCAGTCAACATATCTGTCCAGCTAATAGCGTTGATATTGGCCGCATTATCTAGTGAATTGTATGTATATACAGAAGACTTGGCTATTTGCAAAAGATTCTGCGGTGCTAAGTCCCGGATAGCTTCTCCACGAGCTCCGTCAATAATTATATATAATACTTTGGGGATCCCCAGTATTACATTAGATGTATCTTTCCCAAAATCCTTGTTCGGCTCCCCTAAAAGATTAGTAACACCTTTATTACAAGAAGACAACACTATACCACCCATCGCCGCAACAAATAAGGTCTTACACCATTTGTTATATTTAGACCATGATAATTTCATATCCTTATTTTTTGAAAATTTAAAAACATTATACCCCGCATTCTTTATTGCACTTCTAATTTCACAATCCCATTGACCGATTGATTATCTACTAAGGAGAATGAACCAACCAAGATGACGCCAAAAGTTCCAAATGCCGTAGGTGATTCATAAGCCTTCTCAACTTGTCCCACAAAAGAACCCATATTATTATAACCCTCCGCCATAGAACCATCAGGGTTGAGAAAGAGCATTCCTTGCCTATACACGCCATTGTAGCCAATGAAATTACCAGTTACCAATACCTTCCCATTGGAAAGTTCTATAGCGAAACCGGCCGAGCCGCCGACAAACGAACCAATATGAAAAGTATTATCGATGCTTCCATCTTCATTTAGCATAACGACACCAGCCGCAGGTACACCATTGTAGTTTTTAAAACTGCCAATCAGCATAATCTTGTGCGTATTGGGATTATAGGTAACCTTAGATACCATATCATCAGCTCCTGCCTGTCCGGCATTAAAAGTAGCATCCATCTGTCCATCATCATCCAACATGGCTATGTGTCCGGCGTGTGCTCCGTTGAACGAAGTGAAACTACCGGCTATGATTATTTTTCCGTTAGATAATTGAATTGAAGAATTTATATATCCGTTGGTCGCAGAATATCCCAAGCCTGTCGCCGGATTGATATTATAACTTGAATCTAATGTCCCATCTGTTGTCATACGTACAAACTGCGTTACATTATATCGATCCTGCACGTAGCCGGCCTTAGTTGACCTTAAATAATAATAATCCAAATATTGATAAAAACTGCCAATGGCTACAATACCGGTGCCATCATAATAAAGATGATTGACAACGCCATTCACACCACCATTAAACGAAGGTAGGTAGGCGGTGTCATCTTCAGGATGATTGTCAAGATCCAAATTGATCAGATTTACTGAAACCGTATCCAACTGACCGGTATTTGATATGCGTGTAATATTGTTGATGTTCGATAAATTATAATAATAATTGTAAGAGCCCCCAAGACAGTTTTGCCCGCTTACATACACCATACTCGCAATATCGCCGCCAACTATCCCGGTGCCCGCTTTAGTACTATTTATATAAGCGCCCGCATTAGATATTTTTACAATATCGTTTATAGGTTGTGTGGTAGTGGCTTGACCATTGTAATTATTAAAACTCCCTGTAAGAAAAAAAGTGTTATCGCTATTTTGATAGATATCATAAATAGCGCCACCAGAATTTATACCGGTACCTACACTAAAAGTGGGATCTATGCGCACATAGCCGTCCACTTGGAAGATTGGTCCAAAATAATTCTGCCCATCAATTAAAATAGATATAGCTCCTGAGCTAGCCGTTTGTGGTATAATAACCATTAAGGCTGTATCCTGTAGAGAAACAATTGCGGCACGCTCCTGATTAATAAATACCTGGAAACTGCTTGTATCCTTTCCTTGCAAACCATCAATGTAAAAAGTAACTTTAGCACCTGCGACACCACTGACAGGACTAGGGTCTTCATCTAAAAATTTAATAAGTGGCTGCACCTTTTTGTTGTATGGATCAGAAGCCAGCCCATCAGATTTTTTGCAAGAGTACATACCAAAAATACCAAACCCCGTTAAAAGAATAAGGGATACAGCAACGAAGGTCTTTGTTTTAAATATTGTAAACATATAATTGAGATAATAAAATAATTAATCAATAAAATCATTCCCTTGGTGCGATTCCGGTGTTTATGACATTCAGATAAAAAACATAAGGATCAAAACCGAAATAAACACTGTTCGTGGAGGTAATAACACTCCCTCCAACAACTATAACACCCTTCTCGCCAACGTACCTCAAAGCCTGAATAACCCCATTGCTGGTTAATATATCTGAAGACGCTACATTTGCATTAATCCAATTAATTAGAGGCGCCGAGTAACTAGGAATATAGGAAAGTACCAAGTGTCGGTAACCGGCATATTTAACCCCCGCGGCATCATCGTATATCGCTCCGATATTCATAATTCTCACCCCACCATAACACGTATATGCCTGCCCATGAAAAGACGGAATGGCATTAAAATCAAGTTGAGGATAATCCACAACTTTTCTTACACTATCGAAAATATACATGGACAAGGTTTGGCGCCAAACGGATGAATCTATCTGGCTTAAGTCCGAAACAGTGTCTTTGCCAGTCATTTTAAGATTGGCATTCAAAACCTGAACTGATAGAGCAATGCTCGAGTCCGCTGGGGCAAAGAATGTGTATGCCCCATGGGCTATCACATCGTCAAGGCCGGCAAGATGAATAATCTTTACCAACGAATCAAACTGATAGCCTTTAGCCTTTAAGTAGTCTAAGCTATTGCCATTGTAAACGGGGTTGATAGTGCCAGAATCCTTATAATAACTTGTATCTTTTTTGCAAGAACAAATTCCTAAAGAAAAAAGGAAAACAACTATCAAAAACTTGCTGAAAATTCTGTATCGCATCGCTTCTTCGTTTTTTAATTATTTATCATAGAACCAAATCTAATTCCAATAGCCGTTCAACGACAGATAAGGATTATTGGCTTGTGCATCGCTCGGAATCGGCCAGGTCCAGGCACCCTTATAAAATGCTTCTACCTCTATCGGGTATGGACAATATTTGGCGTCCAATATTTTCCCTGTGCGTACCAGGTCGAAGAAATATGTTCCTTCACCCATAAACTCTTTCACCCGTTCGTACCAAATGGCATCACTTAAAGACTGATCATCACTGCTGGTGTATAATTTTGCCCCAGCCCTCTGTCGGATCATATTTAGCATCTCGGTAGCCTCATCCTCTTGCCCAAGATCGTCCAGTGCTTCTGCGCGCAACAGGAATGCATCTGCATAACGCAGTATCATCAAACTGCCAATCGGATAGGAACCATTTGCTGCTTGGCTGAAATCGTAATATTTATAAAATTCAAACATTTGATTACCCGAATAAATGTATTGAGTAGGAAACCATAAATCTTTTCTCCTGTCAGGGTCTGCCTGGGGGTAAAGTTTCGACATATAGTCCGAACCTATATACGAATAGCTATATCCCGAAGTACTACCAGGAGGATTATGAGACGCATAACCAGAAATATTATAGTTCCTGCCATCGAAACCATAACCGCTTTCTCCGTAGTTAGCATTTTGCGATAGCTCAACAAGTCCCTCCTTACTCTTACCTCTGAATATCACAGGATATTTATCGATAGGTAGAAGCGCATAAGCACCTTGGTTGTCATTTATCAATTCCTTTCCCAAAGAATCAGTACTGGTCCAATATTGTAGTTTATTGGCGTTATCAAAGCCAGCCATCCACATATTCATTTCCATCATCACGATCAAAGCACTTCCGCGCATGGCACGTACAGCAATGTTGGCCGGATCCGTATAAGTCCACGGCAGATCACCAACAACGGCCCCCAAGTCATTTACGCAATTCTGAAATATAGTTACCTGGTTTGTTTTAGGTAACGATGTGGCATTGTAGGCATCTGTATAATAGGGTACATCGCCAAAAAGACGGACAAGATAGAAATAAGCAAGCGAGCGCAGATAAACGGCCTCAGCCTTATACTTTTTCCGTGCAGATTCCGAGAAAGCAGGATCGGGCACTTCATCCACCTTAGCGTACAGGATATTAGCGGCCGAAACCATCTTATACAGGGAACTCCACGCTGTAATCAACATCGTGGGGAAGCCCCAATAAGTAGACTCTGATCCGGCAAAAATAG
>NZ_JBNQGD010000397.1:0-6241 GCF_050436765.1 Arachidicoccus sp.
ATTAATAGAAAATATAAACTTTTCTTGGTTTCTTTTTCTTAGCAACAACCTGATTTGTTCCTTTTCTTAAAGCTAATTTGTAAACAAAGCCAAAGGAAATATAGTGTTGATATTTATAAGAAAGGGACGGATTTATGAGGAGAAAATCTGGCTGATAACTTGCATCAAAATAAAAAGATTTTCCTAAACGATATTGGGCCGAGAAGCTCAACCCAAGTACCGTATTTCCAAGAGACTGATTTAAATTGATAGAATCGGTTACTATTTTATTATGCCATTCTATTTGAGAAAGGTTCACGCCATATCCAAAACTAAAATCACCTAAAATAAAGTTGTTTCTAATGTTAGCATAAAAAATAGCAGCCGTAGTATCATATCCATAACTTTTTTTATTAGGGAAACCTGCACTTGTAGAGGCTCCAACGTTCAAAGAAATATAATGGTTTTTTTTGTAGAAAAAATCTACCCCGGCGCCCACACCCAAAAAGCCGATTGCTTTAAAAGTTTGTCCCGGAAATTGAAAATTAAAAAGGTTGACATAAGGCAAGCCCAGCGAAAATCGAATAGCCCTTCTAGCCGTTTTTAAATGAGTACTATCCATTACGAAATTTTTGGATGTATCAAGTGATGCTTTTTCTAATACACTGCTATCCGTAGTAGAATAAATTGCCCGTTCAGCAGAATTAGTCTTCCCTTCTATTGAATTAGCTTTAATTGTAGAACAAAATAAAAAAAACAATGAATGGGTCAATAGAAAAATGATTGACAGCTTCATAAGCAAAGTTTGACTAAAGATAAAGATTTAATTCAACACTGCGATTTTTTCTAAGCCTCTTTCCGGAGTTGTTTTATTAAAAGCGTTAGTTTTTTGGGGGGATAAAAGGCGGTTGAGTTTCAGTTGTCCACATTTATTCTCTTAGTCGTTATATTTCCGCTGCGTTTATATCTCAAACTGTTCGCAGGTAAAAAAAGAATCTACAAAACTCAAATATAGTTGCTACATTTTATACCGCTTCGTAAAGCGCATGGGTACAAAATAGCCTCTGCCCTAATGGAGTTTTCGTTTGCCCTGTCGGTAAGCCAAGCCCGGATATTACTTGTGGTATATCCCTTTCAGAAAGTTCGCGTTTATTTCTTACATACTATCCACGCTTCGCAAGGTGTGTTAGTTTCACGCACCATTTTCTAAACACTTTAAGGCATAACAGCCTTTATTTAGATCGAAATACATTTTCTAAACACAGAGGCGACAGCTCGCAATAAAATAAATGGGCGCTTTAATTCAGGCTTCTGAAATCTACCGGAACCAATTTACTTACACCCGCCTCTTGCATCGTTACACCATAAATAACATCGACTGCACTCATGGTCTGTTTGTTGTGTGTAACAATGATGAATTGAGAGTTCTGAGAAAACTTCTGAATCATTTGTGTAAACTTACCCACATTAACGTCGTCCAAGGGCGCGTCTACTTCATCAAGAATACAGAAAGGAGCGGGTTTGATCAAATAAATGGCAAAAAGTAAAGCCGTTGCCGTCAGTGTTTTTTCTCCACCACTCAATTGTGAAATAGACGAAGGTCTCTTTCCTTTTGGCTTCGCCATAATGTCGATACCCGTTTCGGCCAAATTTTCCGGGTTTGCCAATACCATATCGGCTGTATCTTCTTCACTGAATAGGGCTTTAAATACTTTTTGAAAATTTTCCCTAACTTGATTAAACGTAGATAAAAACTGTTGATTCGCGGTTGCTTCTACTTCCTGAATCGTTTGTAGTAAGCTTTCTTTTGCCGTCACCAAATCATTCTTCTGCTCCAAAATAAATTCATAACGCTTCTTCATTTCGGTAAAAGCCTCAATCGCCGTAGGGTTTACCTCTCCCATGTTTTCTAAACGTTTTTTCATACGTTCAGTGCTGATTTGCAAATCCTCTAAAGACGAATTCGTCTTACGAGCTTCATCCAGTATTTGATCTAAATCTACTTTAAACTCAACGCTTAAACGTTCTTTCATTCCCGCCAATTGCAATTTCAACTCATTGAGTCTATCCTTCATTTCATTTAAAACATGATCAATTGTTTCACGTTGTTTCGTCTTTAAACGTAAAGCATCTTCCTTCTCAGATAATAATTTGCGAATACCGTAATAGCCGCTATCAGCTATTTTTAATGTTTGCTCATCTTTTTCCTTTTGTTGGGTTAGAGATTCAAAAAGTTGCAGACTCTCTCCCAAAAACTGCTCGGCTTCTGTAATTTCCACCGAAGAGTTTTTTAATTGGCTAGTGTTATTTTCTATTTGTTGCTGTAGGTCTTTTAATTGATTTTCCTTAAAAACTAATTCCTGCTTTAATGCGGCCATCTTACTTTGTTGTCGCGTAGATTGCAGATTCAAATCGTTGAAAGTAGCGGTAGCAAAATTAAACCCTTGTTCCGCCTGATAGTAATCTCTTTGTATGATTTGGATTTCATCAGAAAGCTGCTTCAATTGCTCTTCAAAGGCTGTCAAATCCTCTCGAGTGGCAGAAATAGCTTCTTTTTCTTCCGCTATTTTTTCTTCAATCTCCTCTAATTTTTGTGTAGCATTATGTTGAGAAGCCTGTAAATTTTCTATTTTGTTTTTGGTTGCGAATACCTGGTTTGTTAATTGATTGGTGTCATTTTCTATCTCGCGAATTTCTTTATCCTTCAACTGTTCATTAAAATGTAATACATCGCTTTGCTTTTTTTGAATTTGTATTTTCAATGCATTTACTACCGCATCTTGCAAAACAATTTCATCACTTAATTTTTCCAGATTTTTTGCACGTCCAATTTTTTTTCCCTCAAATACGCCTACACTACCACCTGATAAGGTATAATGACCTTTTACAAATTTGCCACTCTTCTCCAACAAAATTACTGAAACAATATTGGCATTATTTATAGCCCTTTCATCCTCGGCAATAAAAACATTCCCCAAAAGATATTGTGTCAATTTTTTATAAGGTTCGTCCACCTCTATGACATCCATGGCACTCGTAGCGTTCGGTATGGTATGCGTTTCAACAACGTAATTTTCGATTTTGTCCAACAAAAAGAAATTAGCTTTCCCCTTTTTATTATCATCCAATAAATGAATAGCCTGTAATCCTTGTTCTAAGTCTTTGACTACATAATAGTTCAGATAAGGCTCCAAAACATTTTCTAAGGCAGCCCGGTATTCCTCTTCCACATAAATAATATCCGAAAGAATAGGTGCTTCGTGGTTCCAATCTTTATTTTTATGTAAAAATTTAATACTCTCCGGATAGCCTTCCATAGAGTCTATTAAACTCTTCAAAAGCGCTTGTTCATTTCGTTTGGAATCAAGTGTACGGCTTTCGTCTGCCAGCTCACCACGCATCGACTCCAACTCCTCCTGTGCAGAAAAAATAGATGCCTTCGTATTTTCATGCTGTTCACGCAAATTGAGTAATTCTGCTCTCCTATCTTCCAACAAAGTTTCTTTCTCTTCTAATTGAGTTTGCAAGGACAGAAGTTCAGTTTTTCGATGCGCTGCTTCACCCATTAACTGAGCCTGTGTCCGCGTTAAATTTTGAATGGAAGTGTCAGCTACCGCAACTTTTTTCTCCGCATCAAACTGATTACGTTGTGCCGCCAAATGTCCATTGCGCAAAGATTCTGCATTCGCTCTTTTCTCCTCGAAAATGACACGCTTATCCTCAATTTGCTCCTTGGCTATTTCTAATTTTTCTATTAAATCGGTTTGTAAAACTTCTTCGTTCTCAATTTGCTCCTGAGTGAATTGAACCGATTCTTTTAAGTTATCCAACTGCCCTTGCGCCTTTTGTAAAAAACCATGCAATCCAGATTCTTTCTCACGCAGATATTGAAGTTTTTGAGCAGCGAGGTTCTTCTCATTTTCCTTTGAGCGAAGATTTTGTTGCAACTCATTAAATGACATTTTCATTTGCTCGAGTGCTTGTTCCTGATCTATATATTTAGCCTTCTCATTTTGCAATGCTTCTTCTTCGGCTTCAATTTCCCGCTCCAGTTGATCTTTTTTTCCAGCTTCTAAGCCAGTGCTCTCTTGCAATTCCTTATAGGAAAGGTTAAAACCTTCCAGCGCTGCTTTTGCTAGTTCAATTGAAATCTCCCTATAATCTTTTTTTATTTCAAAATACTTCTCCGCTTTTTTTGCCTGATTTTCGAGGGTTTTTAATTGATTATTTATTTCAAATAATAAATCTTCAATACGATTAAGATCCTGTTCCGTGGCATCCAGTTTTTGTTTCGCTTCTTTCTTGCGTGTCTTATATACCGTAACGCCGGCCGCCTGTTCAAGCATTCGGCGGCGACTGTTTTCCTTGTCTTTGATAATATCGTCAACCATTCCCAATTCAATAATAGCATAGCTATCAGTACTGATACCGGTATCCATAAAAAGGTTCTGAATATCTTTTAACCGACAGGAAATGTCGTTGAGTCGATATTCGCTATCCCCATTTTTATAAAAACGTCTGGTAACGGTAACGGTAGAAAACTCAACCGGTAAAAGATTTCTCGTATTTTCAAAAGTCAGACTTACTTCCGCAAGTCCACTAGCACTTCTGCTTTTACTGCCATTGAATACTAACGCCTCCAAGTTCTCGCTTCGGAGTGCTGAAATTTTTTGTTCGCCAATTACCCAGCGAATACTATCTATAATATTACTTTTACCGCAACCATTGGGCCCGATAATGCCAGTAATTCCTTCATCAAAATTGACAATAGTTTTATCCGCAAAACTCTTGAATCCTTTTACTTCTAATTGTTTTAATCGCACTTGTTGTTCCTATTTTATCAATTGCGAACTTACGTTAAAACCTTTAATTTTTTCTACAAAGTTGAACAGATCGTGTTAATAGTGGATAATTGTAGTTTTATGTGGAAAATGACAAACAGATTACAGCCAAAAACTTCTTATTTTACTGTTAATCAATATACAATAATGGCTCTATTGCGTTAGATTCCAACTAAATTTGCGAAGTGGAAATAAAAAATTATTATTATATCTTAGGTGTTGCACCTACTGCAAGCAATTATGAGATAAAAGCAGCTTATCGCAAACTGGCGCAGCTTTATCATCCTGATAAAAATGCAAACGATAAGCTTGCTGAAAATGTATTTAAAGAAATCAACGAGGCCTACGCAGTCTTGTCAGACAAAGAAAAAAGGCAAATTTATCACCGACAGCATTTCGGTACCTCACTTCTAAAACACACAGTCCAATTCGATACGATAACCGCCTCTTTTATTTATGAAAAACTTATAGCTATTCGAAAAAATATGGAACAGGTAGATCCCTATCGAATGAATAAAAATGCCTTGATTTTTGAATTAGAGCAATTATTCTCCGCTGTTCATGTTGCAATTCTGAAAAAAGAAAATAATCAGCGTATCAATAGCGGCATTATTGATGCAACACTCCACATTGTGACAATATTGTCATTGGGAGACCAAAAACAAATTATCGGGTTGGTGGAAAATATCCAACACGAAAGAAAAGAAAAAATAATTCGATTTTTTCAAAAACAGAAGCGTATTTCGTTTTGGAAAAAATATGAAATAGCATTTGTAATGCTATTTAGTCTGCTAATCTGTGTAGTGTTGTATTGGGTGTTACACTCATAATATGAAATAAGATCGGCATGTCCATCAATCTTCATTTTCTAAAACGACTTTATCTTCCCCGTCGTTCTGCTTCCAAAAAACTTTTACTTTTTGGTTATGATACGTATCTATCGCCCGGCCAATATAATCTGGCTGAATAGGTAACTCCCTGCTAAAACGGCGGTCAATCAATACGCATAATTCCACATTAGACGGGCGGCCAAAATCAAGCAAAGCATCTAAGGCAGCTCGAATAGTCCTGCCGGTCCAAAGTACATCATCAATTAATATCACCGATTTCTTTTCAATACTAAAGGGTATCTCTGTTTCATTTGCTATATGCAAATTTTTTCGTATATCATCACGATAGAAGGTAATATCTAATTTACCATAGGCGATTTTCTCAGCGGGAAGTATCTGTTTCAATTCATCAATTATCCTATTACTCACATAAATACCTCTAGGTTGTAGCCCAATAAGTACGGTATTTTCAAGCTGCAAATGATTCTCCACAATCTGCCTTGCTAATCGTTTAATAGTAAGGTTTACTTGTTGGGGTGTCAATAAAGATTTCATTCTTTTAAATTTTATGAGCTCTTTCGATTTCTGCTC
>NZ_JBNQGD010000397.1:6251-12321 GCF_050436765.1 Arachidicoccus sp.
AAAATAGTTGAACCAAATCAATTACTTTCGCCTTTCTTAAATTTAATTTATATGAGAAAAATTATTTTTGTTGTTATTTTAATGACTACATCTATTGGGATGCAAGCACAAACCGTGAAAAAACATACACCCACAAAATCAACCATACATGCCATCGCTCCAATTATCCACCTTAGAAATTATACGGACACACTCAGTTATGCGTTAGGTATGAGCTTGGCAAAATTTTATCAAAATCAAGGAGCCAAAGATATCAACACGACGATATTGAGTGCGGCCGTAAAAACTGTATTAAAAAATAATAATACTTTACTTACAGATGAACAAGTAAACGATATACTTACGAATGCTGAACAAAAATTTGCGCAGGAAAAAGCCGCTGCCGGTAAATCAGAAGGAGAAGCATTTTTATCTAAAAATAAATCTAAACCGGGTATAACGACATTGCCTGATGGCATTCAATATGAAATTTTGCAAAAAGGCGCGGGCCCCATTCCTGCAGATAGTAATAATGTTAAAGTAAATTATTTAGGTGCCTTATTAGATGGCAAAGAATTTGACAATTCCTATAAGCGTAATGAGCCACTAGATATTAATGTTACCGACGTAATTAAAGGTTGGACTGAGGTTTTAGAAAAAATGCCCGTCGGCAGTAAATGGCGTATTTGGGTTCCTTCTGATTTAGCTTATGGCGATCGTGGTGCTGGAAAAGCTATTCCTCCTGGTTCCACATTAATGTTTGAGATAGAATTATTGGGCATTAATCATTAGTTAAAAATATATCGGCTAAATTATTAAGAGATGCACTTGGGTTAACGGTTTGCATCTCTTTTTCGTTAGAAAACAAATTGTAGTGATTGCCCTCTACTTTCAGCCAAACAGTTTCTTATTTCTACTTTAACTAATATATATATATATTAGTCTGCAAATGCCGTTAGTCTGACGGTTGTTTGTTTACTCCACCGGTGAACGGTTTACGACTAAAATAAACCTATTCTTAAACTAGATTAAGATTAATTAATTTTTTGTTTAGGAACTTTGCATCATCCAAAAATAAAAAATTAAAAAAATGGCAAAGAGATTAAATATTAAACAATTGGAACCGCAAGCTTATCAAGGAATGTTCGCCTTAGAAGGTTATTTAGCAACGATAAAGCTTTCAAAAATACAAAAGGAGTTATTAAAAATTAGAGCATCTCAGATTAATGGTTGCGCCTATTGTCTGAATATGCATACTACCGATGCCCTTAAATATGGGGAGACTAACCAACGTATTTTCTTGTTGAATGCCTGGAGGGAAACTGATTTATTTACAGAAGAAGAAAAAGTTATTTTAGCAATGACTGAAGAAATTACACTCATTCATCAAGGCGGTTTATCTGAACAGACTTACCAAAAAGCAACACAGTTTTTCGATAAGAATCAAATTGCCCAAATTATCATGGCAATCGTGGCTATTAATGCCTGGAACAGAATTGCCATCAGTACCGAGATGGAATTAGGTGAATAGTTTTTAAAAAATATCTATATTTAGAAAGCAGAGGTATATAATTATTTCTGCTTTTTCATTAGCTTATTATTAGTTCTTTGTTTAATTAATCAAAAATATTTAGCTTTATAAAACCTTGTATCAACAGTTACCGACAGACAGTTGCAGCGACAGTTCGCGCATTCGAATCATCTGACCGGTTAATTTACTTCTATTGATAATTAATATTGTATGAGTTCTAAAGTTGATTGGTATTTTGATAAGGACCAGAAATGGCAAAAAGCAGTAAAACAATTGAGGAAAATCATTCTTGATTGTGGATTAACAGAAGAATTAAAATGGGGGTGTCCGTGCTATACCTTTCAAAACAGCAATATTGTTTTGATTCATGATTTTAAAGAATATTGTGCGTTGCTGTTTTTTAAGGGTTCACTATTAGAGGATAGTCACAAAATCTTGATACAGCAAACACAGAATGTACAAGCAGCACGTCAGATCAGGTTTACCAACGTGCAGGAAATATTGGAAAAGGTAGCGACATTGAAAGCCTATATTTATGAAGCTATAGAAGTGGAGAAAGCGGGATTGAAAGTGACACTAAAAGAGACTGCAGACTATACTATTCCAGTAGAATTTCAGCGTAAACTAAATAACAATAAGGCATTAAAATCAGCATTTCAATCGTTAACACCTGGAAGACAAAGGGCCTACATCCTTTATTTCTCCGCACCCAAACAGTCAAAAACAAAAGAATCAAGAATTGAAAAATGTATACAACCAATTCTTAGCGGAAAGGGTTTAAATGATTAAATTTTAGATCAAAATATTCACTTTTTGACGTTAAAAATAATCGCAGCAGGGCAGAAAAAGCCAAACATTTGCGGCGATTCTCATCTGGAGAATACATGGGGCGATATACCACAAATTCTCCAAATTAGTATTCATCAATCTTGCAAATGCTCCCTGCAAAAACTATAATACCAACACCAATTCTTTAAACAATCGCGTGAGTTTGGGTTCTGCTTCTTTTGCAGCCAGCAAAACTTCTTCGTGTGTAATAATGTCGTCGGTTTCTCGAATACCTAAATCAGTAACGATACTGATAGCAAACACTTTTATACCGGCGTGTACCGCAGCGATCGTTTCTTGTACAGTACTCATGCCTACGACATCTCCCCCTACTGCTTTTATAAGCTTATATTCAGCGCGTGTTTCAAAGGTTGGGCCGGTAACACCCATATAAACGCCCTCCTTCAATTGATAATTGTACTTCTCCCCAATTTCTTTCGCTGCAGCAATAATTTTTTTATCATAAGGCTCACTCATATCCGGGAATCTCAAACCTAGGGAATCTTCGTTTATTCCAATTAATGGATTATGTGTAAAAAGACTGATATGATCGTTGATAACAACCAAATCTCCCACTTTATAATGGGGATTAACACTTCCCGCTGCATTTGAAAGCAATAATGTTTCAATGCCTAACAATTTCATTGCTCGGATGGGATAAACAACTTGTGCGGGCGTGTATCCTTCGTAAAAATGAAATCGCCCAGCCATAGCCAGAACAGACACCTCATTCAATGTACCAAAAATTAACTTACCACTATGCCCAACGACAGTACTCACCGGAAAATGAGGAATCTCTGCGTAGGGTATTTCTTTTTCTATAACAATTTCCGAGGCTAGATTACCCAATCCACTTCCTAATACAATTCCGATAATGGGTTTTTCTTTACATTTATTTTGAATATACTTTACCGTTTCATTCAATTTATCCGTTAATTCAGACATACACTTTCATTTATTGTGCGACAAATGTAAATAATTTGCACTTCTAAAACAGTTTATTGGCTATTAACAAAGAAAGGTTGATGAAATAAATCATCAACCCCTTCAAATAAAATAAAATACTTTGAATTAATCTATAGTATAAGCCAACCGTAAGCCCAAAAATCCCAATGTCCGTGCATCACCATTTGACTTGTTGTATCCTGTAGAAAGCGCTTCGTATCTAAATCCAATGTCAAAATTACGGTTAACCATTACCCCTATTTGTCCTGCGTAGGTAAGAGAACTACTATTTTTGGTAATTCTTTCATTTTCTGAATTGGTAGATATGGCCACCCCAATTTGAGGCTCTACATAAAATTGACCAGCACTAAAGCGAACACCAGCTTTAATAGGTACAAACCCTTGCGCTTTTGGTGTAAAATCTACACCGGCGACTGTTGTTTTTTTGCCCCAAAAATTATTATAACCTGCGGATAAAGTAAATGCAATGGATTCATCAAAATTATACGCATATTTTAAATTCCCACCAAGCCCAAATGAATAACCATCACTAAAATTACCCACCGGCAACATGGGACTAATGCCTATACTAAATTCTGAGCCAATAGGCCTTTCATAAGTTTGCGCTTTAGTGGTGGCAAATACAAATAAACCACCCACTAATAATAACATTACTTTTTTCATAGTTTTAAAGTTTTGTTTAACTAGTAGTATAGCCAAAGTAGTGCCAAATTCCTTAATTATGAAAAATGAAATCCAAAAATTAGAAAGGTAGGTCGTCCACTACATCACCTGGATCCGCATCTGGAACGAAATCGGACTTCGGACTAGCAGTGGCTTGCTGCATATTTTGGCTTAAGCTGCCAGCTGGTTCAATTCGCCATGCGTCCAAATTGGTAATATAATTTTCACGACCATCACGACTCCACTTCGACCCCTTTAAATTGAAAGAAACCTTTAATTCGTCGCCAATATTAAATTTATCAGGCAGGGCCGTTTTGTCTTGTACACACTGAAATTTAATGTAATTAGTTATAATTCGGCCTCCAATGTCATCAGATTTCTCGATCACAAATTCCCTTGTCTTAAAAGTTTCTGAACGCTGCATCGTATCATACTTTGCGACTAATTTGCCAATTGCTTCGTAAGCCATTTTTTAAATTTAATTATTTGATAAAATATAAACTCAGAATAAAGATATTCTTATTTTAATTCCGCTTGTTGGGTTACATTTTTCCTTCTACTAATTTCTTTATTTATTAAAGAAAGTTCACGACTTGTCTGTCCCTTTACACTGCTGTTTTCCTGGGCACGGCGCATCAAGTAAGGTATTACATCCCGAATTGGGCCAAATGGTAGATATTTACTTACGGAAAAGCCATTTTTGGCCAAATTAAAGGTCATATTATCATTCATTCCATATAACTGTGAAAAATGCACATTAGGATGATTGCGCTGAAGTCCTTTTTCCTCCAATTGTTCAGCCGCTTTTAAAGCGCTTAATTCATTATGAGTAGCTATCACATAAGAGACTGTTTCTATATTGTCAAAACAATACTTTACGGCCAGGTTGTAATCCAAATCAGTCGCTTCTTTATTTTTTTGTATAGGCGAAGAATAACCTTTATCCATAGCTCTTGCACGTTCCTTTTCCATATAGGCACCGCGCACCAGTTTTACGGCTAAAATAAAGTTTTGTTGACGTGCGATATCATGTGACATTTTCAAAAATTGCAATCTGTCTTGCCTATACAATTGAATTGTATTATATACCAATGGTTTTTCAGTATTATACAGTTCCATCATTTCCATCGTAATACGGTCAATAGGATCTTGAATCCAACTTTCTTCAGCATCTACCAATATACCGATATTTGTCTCTTTAGCTACATCACAAATACGAACTAAACGCTCACGTACTTTTGCCCATTCTATTTCTTGCATTTCATTATCGTGAACCCCACTACGCAATCTTGGGGCCTCATTTAATTTCTCCAAGAGTTTAAACCTTGCTAGTCCAGTGATTTTGATGGCTATCAAAGGGATATTTTTTTGGGTTGCTGCAAAACGTATAACACGTATAAATTCTTCGGTAGCATGTTCAAAACTTTCTTCTGATTCTTTCCCTTCGACACCATAATCAAGTATGGCAGATACATTATATTCGTTCAACATATTACAAACCCTACCAGTTTCTTCCAAAGTTTCACCTCCAACAAACTGTTTAAAAATGGTCTTTCTAATAAGTCCATTAATAGGTAATCCTGTCTTTACTAAAAAAGGAGTAAATCGTGTGCCTAAGGATGATAGCAACGAGTAACTCATGGCAGAAAACAAATTTTTAGCAGATTTTAAATCTTTGTCGGACTTGTACGCAAATGCAATTTCTGTATTATCGAAAGAAATACTCATATAAAGAATGATATTTGTGCGCAAATATCGAACAAAAGGATCTAAAATTCAAAAGTAAAAATCAGTTAATTGCAACAAAAAGGATGTAATTCAATTTTTTATTTCTTTTAAGAAGCATCGGAGCTCCTTTTTAAATCAGTCCCGGTTAACCGTGGCCTATATGTTGACGGCGGAAGGCTAAAATGAGTCGTTTTGTCGCTATATTGATATTAGTATTTTTTAAATAAAAAGAATTAGTCTGAGCGTGCGGCAGCCCGCTCAAATGATATTTTGAACGCTCCTTATCTCCAACTTTATATATCTTTGCATACACAAATGAGCAAAAATCCTAAGAAAAAGAAGTTCGATTTATCCCTACTTCGCAAAGTTTTTATT
>NZ_JBNQGD010000398.1:0-1067 GCF_050436765.1 Arachidicoccus sp.
TTTTATATCTTTTTCAATCATTTTTCAGCATGGTTCCAAAACCTCATTGGTCGCGTGACTATTTTACAAAGAACGCGGATGGCAAGTTTGAGTACAATTTCGGATGTGGCGCCAAGTTAATTTCTAAACTTATAACCATGTTTAGATTTTGAAAGCACGCCGTAATTTTTGCAAAAGCGATTTGGTGCATGTATTTGATTTGTTGGATCCGACTTTGCGTGGCCAAAAGTTGACACCCCAACAAGAGACTACTGCAATGAAGCTTTTGCGCAACAAGTTGCTGAAGAATCCCGTTTTTGCCGGCCGAGAATCAAAGGTAACTGGGCTAAATTTATTACATTAATTCACTTGTTTAGATTTTTGCTAAAATAGCTCAATTCAAGGCGCAAACTGGAGACTTTGACAAGGATCATTGGGGTTAGGAAGCGTTGAAGAGCGGCGATTTGGACGCAAAAACATTTTGGGCCGGCTGCTTTCCGAACACAATTCTTGCGACGGTCTTCAAGATGCTCCAAATAATCCCGATCATAAGCGCTGCTACCGAACAAAATTGGTCATCCACACCAAGGTCCGCAATCGGTAAATTAAAGTTTTTTTAAAATGTTATAATTATTGCTTTTGTTTAGTTTGGCAGTCGAAACGGCCTCAAAGTTGACGTTCATCAAGCACAATCTGATTTTTGAGTATCCTGATTTGTTCAAGATTCGCCGCCGACAAGAAGCCGAGCCAAATGAAGACGAATTTGTTAATGGAATTGCCGCCGACGACATTATTACTGAAGATTGTTAAATTATTTGTTACTTTCACGTTCGAAATAAAGATTTTGTTCAGCAAATTTGGTTAATTGCCTATTAAAGTCATTATGACCACATTATGACCATTTTGACCATTATGACTGGTCACTATGACCGTTTTTACTCTGACCGGTCATAATGACAACCCTAGTTGAAACTTTGTTGGCGTTCAAACTTTTAGCTTTTAGAAATCAAAAATTCTGTATTTACTGAACTGTTATATGTCAGCATGTAGACGAGAGTCTGGGTTTTATATTGATATCTGAAAATCAT
>NZ_JBNQGD010000399.1:0-4250 GCF_050436765.1 Arachidicoccus sp.
CGTTTTTGTAGATAGTGAAAAAGATACTTGGAACTTATGTCCTGAATCTTTAGAGGAGGCCATCATCGATCGGTTGGCAAAAGGTAAAAAGCCTAAAGCTATTATACCGGTCCACTTGTATGGAATGCCGGCCAAAATGAAGCCCATTCTAGACATAGCAGATAAATACCAGATACCTGTTCTGGAAGATGCAGCAGAAGCCTTAGGCTCTGCATATATGGGTAGTAAATGTGGTACCCTTGGTGAAATGGCGTGTCTGTCTTTTAATGGTAATAAAATTATTACTACTTCAGGTGGTGGGGCATTGGTTACTAAAACTGAGGAAAATAGTAAAAAAGCAAAGTTCTTGGCCACTCAAGCAAAAGATGATGCACCGCACTATGAACATACACATATTGGTTACAATTATCGAATGAGTAATTTAGTAGCTGGGCTGGGCCGTGGTCAAATGGAGGTTTTAGATCAGTGGATAGAAAAAAGAAGAAATAATTTTAATATTTATAAAGAACATTTATCGGTATCGCCGGGTATTAGCTTTCAAGAAGAACAAGAAGGGATGTTTAGTAACAGATGGTTGACTTCTATTTTGGTAGATTCATCTAGGACAAATGGTATAACCAGAGAGGACCTTAGGCTGGCACTACAATCCGAAAATATTGAAACCCGTCCATTATGGAAACCGATGCATCAACAGCCTATTTTCTCAACTTCTCCGTATTACGGCACGGGCGTTTCTGACAAGTTATTTGAAAATGGGTTGTGCCTTCCGTCCAGCTCTTCTTTAACTGGAGGAGAAATTGAAAGAGTAATAAATGCAATAAAAGCATTGATTAAATAATCTCTCGGTTGTATGTGATTATATCTTTAACTTAAAAAAATATCATGAGTTTAGTTTTTAATATAGAAAAATTTATAGGAGAAAAAATTACCGGTCGTTCTGAAAGTTTACTAACAAAAGACCTAAATAATTTTCATGAAACTTTGTCCAAAGAAATACAAGGCAAAAAGGTTTTGGTCATCGGGGGAGCAGGGACTATAGGATCTTCTTATATCCGAGCCTTAGTAAAATACCATCCGGCAAAATTAGTGGTAATAGATATTAATGAGAATGGCCTAACGGAATTAGTTCGAGATTGCCGCAGCAGAACAGAAATAGAATTACCCGAAGACTTTAAGACCTATCCGATTAACTTTAGTGATAAAGTATTTTATAAAATTTTTAAGCAAGAAGGACATTTCGATATTGTGGCCAATTTCGCCGCACATAAACACGTGCGCAGTGAGAAAGATGCATATTCTATTGAGGCGATGATCGAAAATAACGTATTAAAAGCAAAACAGCTGCTTGATTTCTTATTACAATATCCTCCAACACATTTTTTCTGCGTTTCTACCGATAAAGCGGCAAACCCAGTAAACGTAATGGGTGCCAGTAAAAAATTAATGGAAGAGGTGATTCTGGCTTATTCAAATAAATTGAAAATAACAACCGCCCGTTTTGCCAATGTAGCCTTTTCAAATGGTAGTTTACTTGCGGGTTTTATTGATCGTGTGATCAAACAACAGCCGCTCTCTTGTCCAGCCGACGTTAAGCGTTTTTTTGTGTCGCCGCAAGAGTCGGGTCAGATATGTTTATGTGCTTGCATTTTAGGAGAATCCGGTGATGTATTTTTTCCAAAACTGGAAGAATCTTCCATGGTCAATTTCGCTGATATTGTTGAGCCATATTTAAACGAACTGGGTTTTGAATTAAAAAGCTGCCAATCCGAAGAAGAAGCAAAGTCTTCGACTGGTGAAATTGCCAATGGTAAATACCCCGTTTATTTCTTTAAAAGTAATACCAGCGGTGAAAAGTTATACGAAGAGTTTTACACGGATACGGAAGAGCTGGATTTGGATAAATGCTACAATCTGGGTATTGTAAAAAATGCGCCACGTAGACCTATTGCAGAACTCGAAAATATCATTTCAGAAATAAAAACGCTTTTTCAAAAGGAACATTTGGTAAAGGCTGATATTGTAGCCTTATTAAATAAAATGCTGCCTAATTTTCAACATATTGAAACGGGGGTAAGCCTAGATCAAAAAATGTAATTGGTGGAAATTAGTGTAACTAGATGGAGGAAAAGCAGTAAGTGGACTCAATAAACATTTAGATCAAGTAAGTCGTTATCACAGGCGGTAATACAGTGACTAATTAATGTGAAATAATTGAATTCCTTTATCTATTCGTTATAAACTTAAGATTGCAAATCAAAGGCCATTAATTATAATTTCCATTAATAGATTCTAAATCTAAACTCATAAATCCCAAGTTGATAAATGTATCCTTTCTTTAAACGTCTCCTCGACCTAATCATAGCCATATTAGCTTTTTTAATACTTTTACCTTTTATGCTGCCCATTGTAATTATCTTATTACTTACGGGAGAGCATTATGTTTTTTATTACCAAAAAAGAGTTGGTTATAAGAACAGGTTATTCAACATTATGAAGTTTGCGACCATGTTAAAGAACAGTCCTAATATAGGTACAGGAAGTGTTACAGTGAGAAACGATCCAAGATTATTGCCACTTGGTAAATTTTTACGGATAACGAAAATTAATGAATTGCCACAAATATTAAATGTTCTTAAGGGTGAGATGAGTTTAGTAGGTCCACGCCCCTTGATGTCCGTAAGTTTTGAAATGTATGATTTATCCATTCAAAAACAAATTTATAACGCCAAACCTGGTATTACCGGCATTGGTTCTGTTATTTTTAGAGATGAAGAAGCATTAGTATCTGAAACGAAAATGGATAAACACGAATTTTACAGAACTGTTATCATGCCTTACAAAGGTGCCTTGGAAATATGGTACAACCAAAATAGAAGTCTGAGAGTTGATTTTTGGATTATCTTTTTAACCGCTTGGGCAATTATCAATCCTAAGACACAATTACAGTTCAAAGTTTTTAAAGGACTACCCAAAAGAAACTTAATTCAGCTTTAATTTGCAAATATATGTCCGCCATATGACGTTATGAAGAAGAAGTAGTGGTATCAGTTGAATTATCTTTGAGTATACTAATGAACATTTGTTATATCAACACGTGTTAATTACGAAAACCTAGTTATTGACAGTAGGCGTTTTAGTTGTTTGTCGAAAGTTCATAAAAGTTATCCATAATACGCCTAATGATTTCTCCTGTTCTGTCTATTACAATTTGTGCTTCAACTGAATTTAGTTCTTTCCACCGCAGAAAAAGATTTGAAGCTTCTTGCCCCCAAAATTCTATTTCAGTATTAAACCACTTTTTCATGGCCTCTCTGTTATTTGCGACACCGTTAATGTTATTTAGAAAAACACGTTTTGTGTATTGTGAGGGATTGTCCCAAAAAGGGTCGGTTTCATTAAGGTTTTGAAGAAATTCTTTCATTATATTTTCTGGTCTTAAAGTACCTGGTAAAAACACAACGTTGTTATTCTGCGTTTGGTTGAATGTAGATTTAAAATCACCATCAAGCACAACAACACTTCTGAAAAACTCTTCAAAGCCTTTGTCAATTAGTGTTTTGTATGTTCCGCAACTTATGCTAAGGTTTTTATATGAGTTTTCGCAACCATAATCAATTCCATCAATGATGTTTTTATAGAAACAAAATGCTTCACGGTCTTCAAAATAGAAATTTACTTTTTTAGGTCTTATCGTTCTTACCGCTTCGTGATTTAAGTCGGCCAATAGATTTTTAAGTTCTTGAAATCCTTGTCGCGCATACACTACACCTAAAGAATTAGAAAGACTAACGAAATTTGTTGAATGTTTAAATTGTGATGCATTTCGAGAGGAAAGAAAATTTAGTACGTCAGAAGAGTGAGTAGTAAAAACAATTTGCAAATTTATTTCTCGTCCAATTTTCAACATTACTTTCATTAAGTTTTTTTGGGCTGCTGGATATAATGTTGCGTCTAATTCATCAATTAACAAAAGCCCATCCTCTGAGTCTGGGTCGTCCCGTTTCAACTTTTTAAAGGAAAGCAACGCAAGAATAATATGTCCGATATTATCTTGTCCAGCTGATATGCCGTGTGAGTCAAAGTTTGCAGTTGTCGGGGAATAAGAATTTTTGTTGTTGGATTTTGTATGAACGGGATTTACTATCTCAGTTGTTGAAAATATTTCATTGTAAATTTCGCTATATTCAGTTGCTAATTCAGTGGTCAAAGTTTGTTGCCCAAGTTTGATGTTTCTTTCATTTTCTTGTGCT
>NZ_JBNQGD010000400.1:0-1435 GCF_050436765.1 Arachidicoccus sp.
ATTTCCGTTAACCGGAACTGCTAAAATTCCACCTTCTAAATTTCTGAGCTTGTAAGCTTGATTTGGAAGAATGTCATGTACATAATAAGGTCCTTTCCATTTTGGATTTAGTTTTCCAGAATGTGTTTGATCTTGTGCAGCCTTAAAGTAAAGAACTTTGTCACCAATTGTGAAATTAATTTCTTTTTTAATCTTTTTGTCATGTTCTATTTTTTTCTTTTGCTGACTAATTTGTATTTGTAATCGAGATCTTTCCCTGATTTGTGGAACATCATCAATCAGCTGTTTCAGTCGATCATTTAATGATGTAATTTTCGAATCTTCTGTTTCTTCAATTGGTAATCTTGCAGATCTTCCATATACTAAAAAGAAAGGTTCTATGCCTGTTGTGGAATGTTTGTTTGTACGATAAGCAAATAATGTAGGGGCTATAAACAAATCCCAGTCATTCGATTTTTCTGAGATTTTTGCCAAGGATTCACAAAGTGTTCGATTGAATCTTTCCACTAATCCATTGGTCTGTGGATGATATGGCGTTGATAATAAATGATTAATTTCGAATTTTCCTAATAATTTTTCTATCATGTGGTTATTGAAATGAGTTCCTCTATCCGATAATATTATTTGAGGACATCCATGTCGACAAATTATATGTTCATATATAAAATTTGCGACTTTTTCAGCAGTTGCTTCAGTAATAGCTTGAGCTTCAGGCCATTTTGTTAAATAATCCATTGCTACTACTATATATTTCTTTCCTCTTTGTGTTCGTGGTAAAGGTCCAACTATATCAATTCCAATTTGGTAAAAAGGTGAATGAACCGGAATTGGATGTAATAAATTATTTTTCTTTGATCGTCCTCTTCGTTGACAAGAGTCACATGATTTCACATATTTCTTAATATCTTCGTACATTTGTGGCCAATAATATCGAATACGAATTTTGTTGAACATTGGATCCGTTGCAAAATGTCCTCCTAAAGGATCATCATGAAACATATAAAGTATACTATCTAATTCATTAAATTTAACTACCCTAAAAAAATTATTTTTATCATTTTTATCTAATTTATAAAGAAAGTTATTTTTAACTATATAATTTTTACTTTGTCGAATGATTTGTTGTTTTTCTTCTTTTTCGTTTGGTAAAATTTTTAAACTAATATAATTAAATAAATTATTATAATGTTTTTCTTCCATGTTTGAATATTTAAATAATTAACTATCCTAAAATATGGGCTGTAAATCACGTTGTTCACACTTTCGCTGTCACCCGTAATGAAACTATGTTAATTTAATAAGTTGACGATCTTTTCTTTGGTGATTGAGATTTAACTTCTACTGGTTCAAAATAATGTCCATGAGGTGTATCAATTCTTTTGAATTCAACGTTTGAATTAGAATTTCGACGTTTTGGTTTGGGAGATTCTAGAGT
>NZ_JBNQGD010000401.1:0-3626 GCF_050436765.1 Arachidicoccus sp.
CCATAACTCTAGTATTGGAAATATACGCGCGCAAGCACTGCAGCGTAAAGTAAGAGGCTATTGAGACTACAACTTTAGAAAACAGCGCGAAGTAGTCCGCACGCAAATACCCGCCCATGAGCAGCACATATCTTTCCGGGAATTTCAGAAATGAATAATAGGAATAAAAAATTAAAAAAAGATAAAACAAAAAAGCACAAAAAACAATACCCATAAGAAGCTCAGTAATCTCAACTGCTGTTTCCCGCCTTTCTCACGGACTCATAGAAGAATAGAAGACCGCGCCGTACAACAAGCAAAAAAGCGCTGAGAACAGTAAAAAAAAATCGTAGTACAGGAAATAACACAATTCGACCACACTAGACTCCAAGCGTACCCCCGCGCTTGCAAACCCGACGTTTTCATAAATACTAGCACCGTTATAAAAAAAGGTGTAGTATATTACGAAAGCTAGAGAAAAAAAATTTATCCTTCTAAGAGACGATATTATCATATAAATAATTATTTTAAAAAACCTACTTAATAGCATTAAAAACTTTTTCTACAAATTAGTACTATTCAGCTTCAAGGGTTACCCCGCTTCAACCTATAGCCTATCAAAGTGGTGATCTTCCACAGCAGAAAATAAAACAAATAAGCTAAACTTCTCGTTTATATTGTTAATTCAGCGATTATTTCTGCGAGCGTAACTACCCAACGATGCCGATGAAAAACGACAATTGGTTCATAATAGGCTCGAACTGCCTGTTCCTCTCGTACTTGGCAATTGACTTATTGTATTTTTATTACCGCAGCAGATAGAAACCGAACTGTTTCACAACGTTCTGAACCCATCTCATGTACCATTTTAATCGGCGAACAGCCGAACCTTTGGAGCCTTATGCAGCTCCTGGATATGATAAGACGACATCGAGGTGCCAAACAACCCCATCAATTAGGACTCTCAAGAGTTATCAGCCTGTTATCCCTAGCGTACCTTCTCCGGTGATAGATGGCTTTTCCACGCAAAACCACCTGCTCATTATGGCCGACTAAACATCCCTGCAAGACCCGTCGGTCTAACAGTCAGGCGAACTATTTACCATTACGCTTCAACGATCAACTTTAGTGCTGACCTGAGTATCGCCTTTACGCACCCCCGCTACTATTTAGGGGGCGACCGCCCCAGTCAAACTACCCATTTTACATATTTCCCTGGGCATTAATAGCCCGAAATTAGCGTTTGAATATAATTAAGGGTGGTATTTCACTTTTGCAATCAACATTGTCTTGCAACAACATCTCCTATGCTACCACCTATGCTACACATAAAATAAGCAAAGCGATGTAAAACTATAGTAAAGGTGCATAGGGTCTTTTCGTCTAACTGCGGCTATCCTGTATCTTCACAGAAACGCCAGTTTCGCAGAGTCAACATTTGAGACAGCGGAGGAGTCGTTACGCCATTCGTGCAGGTCGGAACTTACCCGACAAGGAATTTCGCTACCTTAGGACCGTCAGGTATACAGCCGCCGTTTGCTGTGGTTTTAATTCGGTGCGAAAACACCTCTTAATAGCTTTACAGCGCCGGGCAGGCGTCGAACCCTATACGTCATTTTACAATTTTGCAGAGTTCTGTGTTTTTGTTAAACAGTCGCTACTCCCTTCTTCATGCTTCCACGACGCCCTAGCTTGGGCGCCATTGGCGCTCTTTATTCCTAGGTTACAGAGTTAATTTGCCGAGTTCCTTAAATGTTGTTATCTCTTCACCTGAGTATACTTATACCTGTTCACCAGTGTCGGATTTAGTACGGTTATTTTTTTTGCAAATTTTCCAGAAACAAGTTAATCGCTCGCGAACTACCTCTATTCTACTAGGTGCGCTGAACCAGTGACCTGCCTTATGATTTTGCAATCTAGTTTACCTATCGACCATTCCGTTAGGAGCTGTCTTAAGGACCGAATATACCTAAGAAGTGTTCTTTACTTAGGAAACCTAGAACTTACGGTGATACTGCTTTTCACAGTATTTTTCGCTACTCGTGCCAACATTATCACTTTAGATTTTTATTTAATTACTTTTTTCTAATTACTAAACGTTCCGCTACCATAGCAGTGCGCTAAATCGCGCAAAGTATTCATTTTTTCGGTAATAGCTATTAGCCTCCATTAATTTTATGAGAAATTTTGCCATACGACCGGTGATCTGTAACGATTTCTTTATAACCAGTGAGCCAGCGCCACTCCAATGGCGGCGCCCGAATCTCAAAACTGGTGCGAAGCCATCAAAGGCCTCACCTCGCGAAAGCGAGTTCCTTCTTTCCGTAAGGAAAAAAGGGCTCAAAAGCTAACGCGCCACGCTGCGCTTGACTGCTTTGAAGTCTACGTCCGATTGTCTTAGACAAAACTTATCTTAAATCACTTATAGCTATTTTAGAGACCTTAAAAAATGATCTGGGCTGTTTCCCTCTCGACCATAAGCCTTAGCACTTAAGGTCCGTCTGCCACTTTAATAGAATTACGAGATTCTTTACTGTCAATAGGCATCCCCCCTCCAATAAAAAGTAACTGTACCTCTATTATTATTCAGTGACGCTCTACTTAGATAGATTTCGCGGAAAACCAGCTATCTTCAAGTTTGATAGGACTTTCACCCCTAATCGCAAGTCATCCTAGTATATTGCAACATACACAGGTTCGGCCTTCCAAACTGCAAAGTAATTCAGCCTGCTCACAATTAGCTCACTTGATTTCGGGTCTAATTAGTGTAACTTAACAACCTTTTTGGTCTCGCTTTCGCTTCGCCTACGTGTAACCACTTAAGCACGCTACACTAATTAACTCGTTGGCCCATTATACAAAAGGTACGTTGTAAATTCTTTGATTTTCCAACAGATCTTTTTCATGCATATTTCAAAGTCTATTTCACCCCTTAAAAGGTCTCTTTTTCACCGTTCCCTCGCGGTACTAGTTCACTATCGGTCAAACTCACGTATTTAGGCTCAGCAAGTGGACTTGCTCTCTCTAGTTCAATCATCCATTTTATCATGGGACGATCTACAACACAACCTCCAGCGTTCACATTAGCGGGCGCCCGAGCACGACAGACAACGAGGCTAAAACTCTCTGCGGCCGTTTTTCCAAAAACGTTTACCGTGATTTTGGCGCCAGGAAAAGCTGCATCCCCAACCCGCGTTCGCTCGCCACTACTGACGGGATCTCTATTGACTTGTTTTACCTCAGGTTAATTAGATGTTTCAGTTCACCTGGTTTTTTATTTAGCTAAGAGCTTTAAAATTTACTTAAGGGGACGCCGACTTCAAAACTACGCGCTTCGTCGGCTTTCTGCGTTAAGCACCCTTCTCATAAGATTGCCTAGGTATCCGTATGCATGTTTCAAAAATTAAATAATGCTATTCACTCAACTAAACTTTATGCAACTTTCTTAACAATGAAAGACCTATACCCTTTCCTAACCTCACGTTCTAAACGTTCGAGCCTTTCTTTAAACATTTTAAACTTTGGTTCGGATCGACTCAGTCTGGATTCGCTGCGACGGATAACGCCACTCAAGCGGCGTAATTCTATCCTTCCGTCCGCGTGAGCATCCTCAAACATCCAAAACTTTCTCCCTATACGATTAGTCC
>NZ_JBNQGD010000402.1:0-11899 GCF_050436765.1 Arachidicoccus sp.
ATTTCAATCGGATAGAAAGTAAATTTGTAGACTTGTATTTTCCCGTTTGATTGAATAGGTAAATACAACTTAAAAACATCCACGCCAAGTAACCCCATAATCCAATCTGTGTTTTCAGAGTTGGACTGGTCGGTTTCCGGATAGAAATTTTTTTCTACCCATTTTCCATTTTCATTTTTTATATAATCTGTAGGAATAATAAGATCTTGTAAGGAAGCCCCGGCTTTTATTTCGGTGGGTGGTAGGCTCTTACCTTTATTGGCATAGGGGATTTCTGCATGAATAACTTTGGAGGAGTCATCTTGTACCTTGATAGTGGTAAGATCCCAAATAATTTGAATGGGGGACTTACTGTGGTTGATAAGAGAAAAATTGATTCTTGAATATTGCGGATCGAAATTGACTGTAAATAAATTATCAGAATAGGTAGTACTTTTTTTATGTGTCGTTGCCTCGCGGATTGCAAAAGTATATTTATAAAAATGCCCATTCAGTCTTGCCATCATTTGTTGCGAACTGAGGCATGATGCGAATAGCAGTGCACAACACATAATTATGCATATCATCCAAGTGTTGCTTTTAATAGAAAGTATTTTTCTCATCTTTTTGCTTAAAAATCATTGCGAAGATAAAGTAATAATATAGCTTCTGATTCTTGTTCACATTGTATTATTTTATATTGCCATTGTCATTTTGGTTACAATAAGAGAGGTTAATGGCAATAAGACAACTCGCCCCCGTAATTCTACGGGTGTTATTGAACAATAGATTTTCCAGTAAAAAATATTAATGATAAATTTAAGATAGTAAATGCAAAATATATCTACTAACAATCGTTATCTTTATAGCAAATAGAAATAATTCAGAAAAGATGAATAAAACATTTAAAAACGCCGAAGAAGCAATTAAAGATATCCAAGATAGCGATACGATAATGCTTGGTGGCTTCGGTCTGTGTGGGATTCCGGAGAATAGTATTAATGCGTTGGTGAAAAGTGGCGTTAAGAATTTAACCTGTATTTCCAATAACGCAGGTGTTGATGATTTTGGTTTGGGCTTGCTTTTACAATCAAAGCAGATCCGGAAAATGATGAGCAGTTACGTTGGAGAAAATGCGGAGTTTGAGCGGCAATTACTGGCTGGAGAATTAGAAGTAGATTTAATTCCGCAAGGTACTTTGGTAACACGTATTCAGATGGCAGGCATGGGGATTCCGGCTTTCTTTACGCGTGCGGGTATTGGAACCGAAGTAGCAGTGGGAAAAGAAATTAGAAATTTTAATGGAAAGGATTACTTAATGGAGCTGGCGCTTCATGCAAAGTTCGCATTGGTAAAGGCTTGGAAAGGTGATACCATGGGAAATCTTGTTTTTAGAAAAACGACGAGAAATTATTCTACCTCCATGGCGAAGGCAGCCGATATTACCATTGCTGAAGTGGAACATTTGGTTCAGCCTGGAGAACTAGATCCGGATCAAATTCATGTTGCCGGTGTATATGTACATCGCATATTCCAAGGGGAAAATTATATTAAGCGAATTGAAAAAATAACCGTGCAAAATAATTAAAATGGCATTAGATAAAAATCAAATTGCAAGACGTATAGCTCAAGAGTTAAAAGATGGTATGTATGTAAACCTGGGTATAGGTATTCCTACTTTGGTTGCTAATTATATTCCTTCAACAATGACTATTGTATTACAAAGTGAAAATGGTATGCTTGGCATCGGCCCGTATCCAACTACAGAAAATGTGGATGCTGACCTGATAAATGCGGGTAAGGAAACAGTTACCATTATTGACGGGGGCGCTTTTTTTGATAGTGCAGAAAGCTTTGGAATGATACGTGCAGGAAAAATAAATCTGACCGTCTTGGGTGCTATGGAAGTAAGCGAAACTGGGGATATTGCCAACTGGAAAATACCGGGGAAAATGGTAAAGGGTATGGGCGGGGCGATGGATTTGGTAGCAAGTTGCGACAATATTATTGTGGCAATGCAGCATACCAATCGTGCAGGTGAAAGCAAAATTTTACCTAAATGTTCCCTGCCATTAACGGGGGTTGCCTGTGTAAAAAAGATAGTTTCTGACTTAGCAGTACTCGAAGTTACCAGGGATGGCTTTTTATTGTTAGAACGCGCACCAGGGGTAACTGTAGAAGAAATACAACAAAAGACTGCTGGTAAATTAATTATACCGGATAATGTACCGGAGATGAGATTTTAGGTGTTTGCTCTTCCCCGGGCCATATCGTAGTTAAGTTCTGTTTGGTGAGCGTGTGTCGGGTGCCGTTACAAAAATTTTAGGTGTTAGTTTGCGGGGACCGCCGCAAACTAACACCTAAGGCTGACATAGTTCGTTGAACATCCCCACTGCGTAAATCACATTTGCATGAATGGTACTAAATGATTTTCGCAAAAGCTTTACCAATCATTAATACGGGGTTTTCGAAACCGGTGCTTATTGACGCTGCATCTTGGTTTAATGTGGTGCTGTTTTGAATTTGAGCATTCATTTTATCTTGTACCTTTTGTAGGTTGTTTTTAATTTTTTCTTGTTGCTCATTTAAATCTTCTTTTTGCTTTTCTATCTTTTCTTTAATGTCGTCCTGTTGTTCTTTAATTTTTTCCTGTTGTTCCTTAATAATATCTTGGGCTGATTTAATTTTATCGTTGCTTATATCTATATCCGTGTGCGTAGGAATTAATCCGTCTTTTGTCATAAGATATTCAGTATTATAATCCCAATCGTATTTTCCGTTATCATAGTAGAAATCAAAGTCATCATTATCAAATCCTAGTAAGAATCTGTTGTTAAAGCCATCAGTTTTGTTTATTTCTATCCTTTTTCCAAGGGGAACAGCAACCGTTATAATTACAAATTGATTGCGAAATTTATCTGTTTTATTGATGGAGAAATAAGTAGGGATATCTAGAATTGAATCTCGTTGTGTAATTGCAGTAAAGTTTATTTTATCTGCTAAAATATTCGCTTGCTCCATAGATTTTCCGTTTGAAAATTTTGCAATTGAAACGCCGAAGCTATCTGCCGATGCTGGTATTATTCTGACATTGGTATTATTTATAAATGTAGAATCATTAAAAAAACTATCCATATCGCGATTGAAGAACCAATGTCTATTATAATAGGGTCTTTCCCTTTTATTTAAAGTTATTTCAAGTTTATTTATTTTGGCATTATTAAGCGTAACGGGCATTTCCGTAGGATCGTTTACGTATTTGAAATCGTTATATATAGAGGCAATTAGACAAATGCCAGCTATCAAACCCACGAACCACAGCGATATAAACGTGATTCGCAACGCTTTACTACTTCTTGTAGACTTGGTAAGTTTTCTTATTATCCATACGATAATTCCAATTACCGGAACCCATATTAACAATAGAAAAGCAACGTATGTAAAAATATTTTCCCAAAGGCCACCGATAATATAATCTTTTAAAGGTGAAATGCCAATTAATGCCACACCTGCTACACCCAATCCGCCGATTATTGAAATCAATATTATTCCAACAATAAAGTAGGCGAATATTTTACACAGCAATATGATAAAATCACCCAATGTCGAACGATGACTAGGTGCAGTGTGTGCAAGTGTTTGTACTGGCTCGTTGGGGCTGCTACTAGTTACTTTTTTTTTACCATCACCTAAGTCTTCCTGAACGGTTGACTTTATATTATTAAGGTCTACATTTTCACCCTTCATTGAAAGTTTATTAGATGCAGTAACGGCTGGAGGAACGACAATCCATAGGATTATATATAAGGTGATAAAGAACCCATTGATACCGGGAAAAAAGAATCCGCCTGAGTGTAAATTGAATGCTAAGCTTATCGGCAATGTGCAAAAAACGCCTATTATGAAAATTACTTTAGGGATCCAAATACTCACATTAAAGTAACTCGCCAGTCCACTACATACACCACCAATTGTTTTATTGGAAATGTCTCTGAAGAGTTTTTTTTGAGAGGAACCAATAACTTGTGTGGCGGAGCTAGGAACCGCTATCCATAAGATGATATAGGGAATAATGCCGATACCATAAGTGAAAAATAATACTAATGTGATGAGTCTCACCATAGTAGGATCTATGTTGAAGTAGTTGGCGATACCAGCACACACACCACCTATTTTCTTATTGGTTTCGTCACGGAACAATTGCTTATGTCCTTGTGCATTCTGCGCAGATGCTTGATTGTTCTGACTTTGTGTCTTAGTTTCCTTTCCCCCCAGTGAATTTTCCTCTTCTTCAAAGTCTTCTGGGCGGCCAATACTTGAAATAATTGCATCTAAGTCTGATTCACTTACGCAAGGATTTCCCTTTTTAATTATTTCTCCAAATAATTCGGAAATCCGACTTTCAATGTCATTAATAATTTCGTCGCAGCCTTCTTCATCTGCAAAATGTGTGCGTAAACTTTCTATGTAACTTTTTAGGTTTTCGTAGGCTGTCTCTTCTATCATGACTACGCGCCCCTGAAAATTTATATTAATTACTTTTTTCATTCTATTTATTTTATATGGCTTTATAAATTATGATCTGTTACTTGGTTTACTGCGTCTGAAAGCTCTTTCCACGTATCTTCTAATTCTTTTAAAAAACTCAACCCCTCATCTGTAAGGCTAAAATATTTTCTTGGGGGCCCCGACACGCTTTCTACCCATCGATAACTGAGCAAGTTGGCATTTTTTAATCTAGTCAACAAAGGATAAAGCGTCCCTTCCAAAATGTTCAAGTTAGCTGCTTTCATTTTTTCTGCAATATCACTGGGATATGCTTCTGCTTGTTTGATGATAGATAAAATGCAAAACTCCAATATCCCTTTCCGCATTTGGCTTTGTGTATTTTGAATATCCATAGTTCTTTTTTTATTGTTTTGCAGAACAAAGATAAGGTGATTAATAATACTATGCAATACATAGTACTGAATATTTTTAAAAATAATTTTACATACAAATTAACTTACTGATAATCAATATGAATTAATTAAAAATAAATATGAAAATGATTTACTTGTAACCGCTTTTCTTGAGCAAAAGCGCGAAAAATCATCAATTATAAATTCAAAAACCTGAGTTTCAAGCCTTATCTTTGCCCAGATGAAAGTATTAATGGTTTGCTTGGGAAATATTTGTCGCAGTCCCCTGGCAGAAGGTATCTTGCAATATAAAAGTGACGAGCAAAAGCTAAACTGGGAAATTGATAGCGCAGGTACTGGTGGCTGGCATAGTGGTGAACCTCCGCATAAAAAAGCGCAAAAAATCGCGCGATTACATGGTGTCAACATTAGTCCCTTAAAAGCAAGGCAGTTTATCAAAGAAGATATGCAGCGTTTCGACAAAATATATGTAATGGATAGTGACAATTACAATGAAGTAAAACGTATAGCCGGCGATCTTTGGGATGAAAGAAAAGTTGATTTAATTTTGAACGAATCGAACCCGGGTAGCAATGCATCGGTTCCCGATCCTTGGTACGAAAATACAGATGACGCTTTTGAGACGACTTTTCAGTTATTGAATGAAGCTTGCGAAAAATTTTTAAACAAGATAAAAAAATAAATAATGAATAGCGAAGTAGATTCTTTAACTATTCACTACTAATTTATGAAACCTTCTCAACCTCAAGGAACCAGAGACTTTAGCGCAAATGTGGTGCGCAAACGTCAGTATATTTTTAATATCATTCGTAATGTATTTGAGTTATATGGTTTTCAACCATTGGAGACACCTGCCATGGAAAATATTGAAACATTGATGGGTAAATATGGTGAAGAGGGAGATAAGCTAATTTTTAAGATTCTCAATAACGGACTTGATAATCCTGCGAAAGCAGAAAAAACAAAGGAAGGGTTTGAAGATGTATTGAAAGGGAAAACGAGTAAATCAATCACAGAGAGAGCATTGCGTTATGATCTTACCATTCCTTTTGCAAGATATGTGGCAATGAATCATGGACAATTGGTTTACCCTTTTAAACGATACCAAATACAACCAGTTTGGCGCGCCGACAGACCGCAACGCGGCCGTTACAGAGAGTTTTACCAATGCGATTGTGATGTAGTAGGAAGTCGTTCTTTGTTGAATGAGGTAGAACTTACGCACATTTATTTATCTGTTTTTAAACAATTGAAAATTGATGTTGAAATAAAAATCAACAGCCGAAAAATTTTGGCTGCACTTGCTGAACTTTGCGGAGGCGCAGATAAATTAACGGATATTACTATTGCTATTGACAAGTTGGATAAAATAGGAATAGAAAAAGTAAAGGAAGAATTGGCACAACGTGAATTAGGGTCGAACCAAATTGATATTATTGAAAAATATCTTTCTATTGGCGGCGGCAATGAAGAAAAGATGGAAGAAGCGAAAGTACTATTAGCCAGTAATGAAATAGCTGCTGCCGGATTTGAAGAGTTGAAATATGTATTGGACCATACTAATATTGAAGATAAAATACTAAGTCTGGATTTTACTTTAGCCAGAGGGTTAAATTACTATACAGGAATCATTTTCGAAATAAAGGCGAAAGGAGTGGAGATGGGAAGCATCGGTGGAGGGGGCAGATACGATGATCTTACAGGACTTTTTAGGGTTTCCGATATTCCAGGTGTGGGTATTAGTTTTGGTGTAGATAGAATATATGATGTGATGGAAGAGTTGCAACTGTTTCCCGAAGAAGTGCAAATTGGTACTGAAGTGTTATTTTTTAATTTAGGCGAAAAGGAAACAAAAGCTGCTTATCGACTAATGCAACAATTACGTGGCAACGCAGTGCGTTGCGAATTGTTTCATGAAGCAGTTAAGATGGATAAACAATTTAAGTATGCCGAGAAGAAAAATATTCGTTTTATTATTATTATTGGAAGTAAAGAATTGGAAGAAAATATTTGTACAATAAAAAATATCCAAACGGGAGAACAACAATCGGCCAATCTTACTGAAGTAGAATTGATAAAGGATATTTTAAAATAAGAATATTTTTGGTTTGAAAATTGTAATGAATTTATATATGAAGCAAATTATACGAATTATATATCCAGTATTTGTTCTTTCTATACTATTAGCCGCTTGTGGGAGGAGGAATATTCCAGCGAAATCTTCGAATACGGAACTAAAACCGAAAATTGCACCCGATAGAGTTGATCATAAACAATATGTAAAACGTGCTACGATACTTGATTCTGTTCACAATGCCTCTGAAAAAATTGGATCGAATAATGGTGTTGTAGAGAATCCGTCTGATCTAACTGCTAAAGCCGCTGTATCAAATGCACCTATTGTAGTAATAGATAGTCATGGTGTATTACAAATAGATTCGCTAAATTTACCTCCGAATGTATCGCATAACCTAGACTCTCTTAGTCAAGCCGTACGTGCCTATACGCCTAATGAAGCCAAAAACTTGGCATTCCGATTTAAAGAAATACCTCCCCGCATTTTGTATGTGCCAGATAATCTGGCCAAAAAAGGGGTTAAAGGATATTACTACAGATATGAGAACAAGTTTTGGTATTGGAAAAAAGACGATGGCTTTTTCTATTTAGATGAAAATTATTACAAATAGAGGTGATCGCCATTGGATTTCATCAACAGCCACCTGTCCTTACACCTTAAGTTTATTGATTTGATAGTGGACTTTTTCCATGCGCAGGCGCCTATGTGCATGGAGCAACTCATATGGGCACGGGTAGACTAAGCTAGGCCCTATTATTCAGATATTTTTCTTAGTTATTTGTGCTAAGTTTATTTCAGAGATCGGGTAAGAGCAATCATTTTGATAGCCGTAATGGCGGCCTCTTCACCTTTGTGACCATGAATGCCTCCGGTTCTTTCAATTACTTCTTCTTCAGAATTTACGGTCAGCACACCAAAAATAATAGGAATTTTTAAGCATAGATTTAAAGATAGAATTCCATCGGTAACCATATTGCAAACATATTCAAAATGAGGTGTTCCACCACGAATGACTGTACCTAAAGTTATAAATGCATCTGCACTTTGTTGGGTACTTTCGGCATAAGTTTTTATCGCATAAGGGATTTCTACCGCTCCGGGAACGCTTATACTTCGATACTTTACATTGTTCTGCAACAATACGTTTATACAACCTTCTTCAAGTTTATCTACTAGATGAGCATTCCATTCCGTTTTAATAATTATGACAAAGGCATCCTTTATTTGAGGGATGCCTTTTGATAAATTTGTATTTCCTTGAGTGGCCATTGTTATTAATTGTTGGGCTGTATAGCTAAACGATTTAAGTATTTATCAGCTTGCACACCTTTTTCAGTATTTGGAAATTTTTCTTTTAATTCTTTATACAAATCCACCGCATCATTTGTCTTGCCCGTCAATTCACTTAGCAAAGCAGCACGGAATAAATATTCTGAAGCATTTACATCATCGTCTTCAAAAGTAGATGAGGCTTTTTTATAGCTGTCAATAGCTTCAGTATTTTTCTTCAATTCACTATAAGCATCACCAAGTGAACCATAGGCCATCATTTGGATTTGCTTTTGTTTCGTTTTAAAATCATTTAGATATTTTATAGCATTATTAAAATCACCTAAATGCAAATAGCTTTCTCCTGCATAATATTTTGCAAGATTCCCTGCATTGGTACTTCCATAATTACGAATAATAGAAAGAGCGCCTTTGTTAGCTCCTTCACCTTCGATTACAAATTTGTAAGCGGCAGTATCCACCGTTGGTGACATCGTTGCTTGTTGAAAAGCCATTTGTACCGTTGATAATTCTTTGTTTGCTGTTTCCTCTTTTGGTTGAACAACATATTTTTGATAACCCAGCCATCCAGCAACGGCTAAAATAATAATGATAAGTACGGTAAGGATAGGCTTTTGGTATCTATCCCAAATAACCAATAAATTGTCACTGCTAAAAGTCTGTTTTGTAGACATACGTTGTTTTGAAATTTTATTTTTTAAGCTACTTTTTATAGAACAGCGACACCATTCTTTCGAATTCTGAAATTGAATAGATTGCTGTGCGCGCAAATATAAGTTTTAGTCTGTAATAAATGGATAATTTTGATCTGCATATACATCTTTCAGTAATTCACTTTCATCCGGGAAGGGACTATCTTCAGCAAATTTCACGGCTTCCTCTACTACGTTTTCAATGCGGGCATTAATAGCTGCTATTTCTTCGTTAGAAGCAAAATTTTTGTTTTCAATTTCCTTCAATATCATTTGGATCGGATCTTTGGATTTGTATTCTTCCAATTCCTCTTTAGTACGGTATTTTCCCGGATCAGAAATAGAGTGCCCTTTGTAACGATAAGTTTTTATTTCTAATAAAGTCGGACCACCTTTTTCTCTTGCACGTTTAACGGCGCGGGCCACAGCTTCATGGACGGTTTCGGGATTCATTCCGTCTACCACATCTGCTGGCATTTCATAACCGTCAGCTAGTTTATAAATATCTATCACATTCGACGTCCGTTCTACGGAAGTTCCCATAGCGTAATGATTATTTTCGCAAATAAATATTACAGGAAGTTTCCAAAGCATTGCTAAGTTAAAGGTTTCGTGCAATACGCCCTGACGTGCGGCTCCGTCACCAAAGAAACATAATACTGCATTGTCTGTTCCTTTGTATTGCTCTGCAAATGCCAATCCAGCACCGACACCTATTTGCCCTCCCACAATACCATGTCCGCCGTAAAAATGATGCTCTTTACTGAAAAAGTGCATACTGCCTCCTTTTCCCTTAGCACAACCGGTAGCCTTACCATAAAGTTCCGCCATCGCAGCATTTGGCGTTATGCCTTTAGCAATTCCTAAACCATGATCGCGATAAGCCGTAATAAATGGGTCTTCGGGACGGGTTGCAGTCATGCAGCCGGCGGCGATAGCTTCCTGCCCAATATAAGCATGAAAAAAACCGCGTATTTTGCCAGCCATTTTATATTTTTCTTCCGCTTTTAGTTCAAATTGGCGGATAAGTTGCATTAACTCGTACCAGTATAGGTAAGTTTCTTTTGAGAATTGTGTATTTGTAGCCACAGTATATAAAATTTGAGACGCAAATATAGGTATTAATTTGAAAAAGAAGGCTATCTTTAGCCTGCTTTCTCTTAATGAAGTGCATTTAGTTTGGAAACTTAATCAGGGATCATAAAACGGCGTTTTATTAGTTGCTCAAATTGTACGGTTACTTCACTTCCCATGTCCCATCCTAATTTTAAGCGCAGCTCTCGTTCTGCCCAGGTATGGGCTTGTTCGTAATTATTGAATTTATTGAGTGTGAAAATGCTGCGTTCATACATTGCCTCATCGCCACGAAATAGCTCACTGATATATACATATCGGTCATTGATACCTATGGCCGCTGATAAATCTTCTATTGGAGTGCTTTGTAATGTTTGACCTAGTTCTATCCCGTCTTGCTTTAAACTTTCATTTAATTCCCGTTCTTTTTGGGTAGTCGCAGGTTTGTTTTGGACCAGCGTAGGAACTTCGTAGGATTCCGTATATGTTGACCAGATGTTAAATTCATCCCGAATAAATGGATGCGGTTCCTTTGGTTGCTCCGACTGAGGCTCACTCACTTCTAAATCATTATTATTACTAGGCGGAATTATTGTTTCCGTTTCTATAGGCTTGACATTATTAATTTTTTCTTCTATTACTTCTGGTAAACTAGCTTCTTTTTCTTGTGGGAAAGATGTTTCAATTTCTGAAATGGTTCTTTCTTCTTTAAAAACAGGTGGATTTTTTCCCGGTAATATGACGGAAACATTAGGAAGACTTTGATATGTTTGCGTACAGAATTGCAATTCCGCCAACAGCATTTGAGTGGCAGTAATTAATTGCTCTCTGCTCGCATTTCCAGCAGCTAAAGTGTGCAATCTTTCTACTAAAAAATGTATTTTATCTAGTTTTTCCATATTACAACGCGAGGTTTCCTTAATAAATAATAATTTTGAACGATAAATTTTAAAACTTAAAGTTACTAAGTAATTATTTGAACGTTAAATAGTAATATAATATTTTCCGTAGAGAAATGTTAATATGTTTTGCGTAGAAAAAAGTAATCAGCAATAAATGTTTATAGAACCAAGCTTCACAGGCGAAACACGTGGTTGGATAGAAGTGATTTGCGGCTCCATGTTTAGCGGAAAAACCGAGGAATTGATTCGCAGATTGAAGCGGGTAAAGATTGCTAATCTTAAAGTAGAAATCTTTAAGCCCTCGATTGACATGCGTTACAGTGACAATGAAGTCGTTAGTCATGATGCCAATGCTATCCAAAGTACGCCCGTAAATTCTTCTCAAAATATTTTATTGCTTTCGCAAGATGTAGATGTGGTGGGAATTGACGAGGCGCAATTTTTTGATGCGGAGATCGTAAATGTCTGCGAAATACTTGCTCGTAAGGGAGTCCGCGTAATAGTAGCCGGCCTGGATATGGATTTTAAGGGGAATCCATTTGGTCCTATGCCACAACTTTTAGCAGTTGCGGATTATATCACCAAGTTACATGCTATATGTGTCAGATGTGGGAATATCGCAAATGTATCATTTAGAAAAACGGCACAAATGGGGCAAGTTCTATTGGGTGAAAAAGATGTGTATGAGCCGCGATGCCGCAAGTGCTACGATGAGGGCCTAAAAGAAAATAATATTGTAGGTGAGGTATAATTTTTAACTATTCATTTTTAATCTATAATTTCTTGAACCGTTCTGTTTTTACATTAATTAAGAAAGACCTATTACTCGAAATGCGGCAACAATATACATTGTATGGTATTTTGTTGTATGTAGCTTCAACTATTTTTGTTGTCTACATTACGCTTGGTCAACCGGAAGATGTAGTATGGAACGCCTTGTTTTGGGTGGTGCAATTATTTGTA
>NZ_JBNQGD010000402.1:11909-16503 GCF_050436765.1 Arachidicoccus sp.
AGCTAGTTTTAGGTGTAAATGCTGTAGCAAAAAGTTTTTTACAAGAGAATAAAGGTCGGATGCTCTATTTTTATTCCATTGCCGGCGCCAAAGATTTTATTGTGGCTAAACTTATTTTTAATGCCATATTGATGCTCGTGATGACTTTGTTAAGCATGTTTGTATTTGTGGTGCTCTTAGGAAATCCAATTTATAATATGCTGCAATTTATTGGCATCGCTTGTTTAGGCGGATTAAGTTTGAGTTTGGTATTTACTTTTTTGGCTGCCATCGCTGCAAAGGCTCAACAGCAGGCCGCATTGATGGCAGTAATGGGGTTCCCTGTTATTATTCCGCAACTGATGTTGTTAGGACGCATTTCTAAAGTTGCTTTCTCACCCGCTTTATATTCAGGTCTTTGGCAAATGATTGGATTGCTCATCGGTTTTGATGCATTGGTAATAATATTGGCACTCATACTTTTTCCCTTCCTTTGGAAAGACTAATCTTTAAAGAACACTTTCATTTAATTAGGAACATTGTACTAACTTCGTAACTAAAATTTACAATTATGCAAAAAGGACTATTAGATTTACACAACCTCATACGTTGGATAATTTTAATTTTGCTGGTAATCAACATCCTAAAGAATTATATGGATATAAAAAAGCCTTTCGCTAAAATCCATAAAAAATTAGGTTTGTGGTTGATGATATGCGCCCACACTACTCTCCTTGTCGGCTTAATTTTATTGGGATTCCAATGGGTTAATCTCCCTAGCAATATTAATGTAATGACAAACCCCGCCTACAGATTCATTTTTGTTGAGCATCCGGTAGGGATGATTATTGCCATTATATTAATTACCATTGGCAAGGGATCTGCTAAGAAAAATATTTCTGATATCAAGAAACATAAAAGGTCGGCTAATCTTTATTTAATCGCTTTGATTATTATAATGGCGTCTATTCCATGGAATGCCCCAATGATTCCCGGGATGTAATTTTTTAGAATAAAAATTTTCAACGAAAAGGACGAGCGATGTTAGTCCTTTTTTAATTTTGCCTAATACGAAATTGTAAAATTAAATTGTAGGCGATTTCCCTTTTAATAACTCCGGTTTCATTTTGTCCTGGCCGATGCAGGTAGAATTTCTCCTGAACAAGCTATTAAAAGAGCTTCGCATAAATTTGGAGCATTCGGAAATGACGCGGGACAACAATATATTTCTGATCTGATAAAGAAGTCAGAAAAATAAGGAGGTAAATTAGCCTGCCATTTGGTAATGAAAAATAAAGATGAAAAACTTTAAAGAATTGCGGATTGTTTTTATGGGTACTCCTGAATTTGCCGTGGCATCTTTGGATGCTTTGTTAAAAGCAGGAGCAAATATTGTCGGTGTTATAACAGTGCCGGATAAGGCCTCCGGGCGGGGGATGCACCTTTCTCAGAGTGCTGTAAAAAAATATGCGGTGGAAAATAATCTGCCTTTGCTGCAACCAGTAAAATTAAAAGATGAGGTTTTCCTTGATGAATTAAAAGCACTGAACGCGGACATTCAAATAGTCGTTGCTTTTAGAATGTTGCCGGTTGTCGTGTGGGACATGCCACCGATGGGAACTATTAATTTGCATGGTTCTTTGTTGCCACAGTATCGTGGTGCTGCGCCTATTAATTGGGCGGTGATTAATGGAGAAAAACAAACAGGGGTAACTACCTTTAAATTGCAACATGCTATTGATACAGGCAATATTTTATTACAGCAGGAGTTTCCAATTGAAGAAAAGGATACGGCAGGAACGGTGCATGATAAAATGAAATCTATAGGCGCCAATTTGCTGGTTCAGACTTTGAAAGGATTGTCCAACAGTAGTTTGAGCGAAAGGCCTCAAGCCGATTTTGATGAGCGGTCATTGAAACATGCGCCCAAGATTTTTACGCAAACCTGTCAGATAGACTTTTCCAAAACAGTTGAGGAAGTGTATGACCTTATTCGTGGGCTTTCACCTTTTCCGGCAGCATTTACCTTTTTAAATGAAAAAGTTTTGAAGATTTTCTTTGCAGAAAAGGAGAATTGCCCACCGGAAATAGTTTGTGGAGCTTTTTTAACCGATGGTAAATCGTTTTTGAAATACGCCTGCGGCAATGGTTTCATTCATCTTAAAGACATTCAGTTAGAGGGTAAAAAGCGTATGCTGATAGCAGATTTTTTAAGAGGATATAGGTTTGATAAATGAACAAATTTTACTCGTAAAAAGGCCGGATAGCATTGCCCATCCGGCCACGCGTTTTTATTTTTTCTTCGCTGCTTTTTTCGCAGGCGCCTTCTTGGTAGCGGCTTTCTTAACTGTTTTTGTTTTCTTCTCAAATGCCTTAGGAACCTGACTCTCGATGATCTTTTTCACTTCTTCCAACGGCAACATTTTTAAATCTTCGTCAGTAAACTTTTCGCCATCTGAACGCTTGCCCAGTTTCAACATTAATTTACCAAAACGTATAAATGGTCCCCATCGACCATTCTCAATAGCTATTTTTTCACTTTCCCATTGTTGAATAAAACGGTTGGCTTCTTTTTCGATTTTCTTAGAAACTAATTCATCAATGTCTTTTTGAGAAAGGTTATCAAAATTATAAGCTTTTGGCACATTGATAAAAAGATCATCCCATTTAATATAAGGTCCAAAACGACCCTTGCCCTTAGTCACAGGCTTCCCTTGGTAATGGGCGACAGGTGCATCAGCAGTGACTTTTTCCTCAATAATCTCGATAGCTTTATCCATATCAACAGAAAAGGGATCGGTATTACGCGGAATGGAAATAAAAGTATCACCCCATTTTACATAAGGCCCAAAACGACCAATGCCAACACTGACTTCACCTTCTTTATAATCGCCTAAACTAAAAGGAAGTTTAAATAAATCTAATGCTTCATCTAGTGTGATAGTTTCAATACTTTGATTTTTGTGTAAGGAGGCAAAACGTGGTTTTTCTTCTGCTTCCGCTTCACCTATCTGTACCATGGCGCCGTAGCGCCCCATTCTTGCAAAAACTTTTTTACCTGATTCGGGGTCGATGCCTAATTCGCGCTCACCTTTGGCCCGTTCAGCATTCTCCAAAGTCTGTTCAATATTTGCATGAAACGGACCGTAGAAATTATGAATCATTTTATTCCAAACTAGTTTCCCGTCGGCAATTTCATCAAACTCTTCTTCTACACGAGCAGTGAAGTTGTAGTCCATTACATTACCAAAATGCTGCGTCAAGAAATCATTTACGACTAATCCTAAATCGGTCGGAAACAATTTATTCTTTTCCGCGCCTGTATTTTCAGTTTTCTTTTCTTTACGGATAATGTTTTCATCGTTAAGTTGAAGAATCTGCAAGTCACGAGGTGTACCTTCTTTATCACGCTTTTCTACATAATTTCTTTTTACTATGGTGGAAATAGTAGGAGCGTAGGTAGATGGTCGGCCTATACCCAGTTCTTCTAATTTTTTCACCAATGAGGCTTCTGTATATCGTGCAGCAGGTCTTGTAAATCTTTCTGAAGCAACCATCTTTTTGAATGTTAATTGCTCACCCACTTTTAGAGGCGGCAACATTCCGTCGTTATCGTCCTCCTCCTCTTCTTCGTCTTTTCCCTCTAAGTAGACTTTTAGAAAACCATCAAATTTCATTACTTCTCCACTGGCAGTTAATTGTTCCTGGTTAGTAGAGATATTAATTTTTGCAATTGTTTTTTCAAATTCAGCATCACTCATTTGTGATGCAATGGTTCTTTTCCAAATCAACTCATATAATCTTCTTTCATCAAAACCATCTACTGTATGGTTGTTGATATAAGTTGGACGAATAGCCTCGTGCGCTTCTTGCGCGCTTTCATTCTTATTTTTAAAGTTCCTTGGCTGATAATACTTCTTTCCATAAGCATTCTCGATTTCTTGGTGGATGTCTTGTAATGCTGTTTGACTAAGATTTACACTATCCGTACGCATATAAGAAATAAGCCCATTTTCGTATAGTTTTTGCGCAATCATCATCGTTTTGCTTACCCCGAAACCTAATTTTCTGCTGGCCTCTTGTTGTAAGGTTGACGTGGTAAAAGGTGCAGATGGTGAACGTTTGGCAGGCTTTATTTGAATATCGTTTATTTTGTAATTTGCATTCTTACAGCTCTCCAGGAACTGTTCAGCAGTTTTTAAATCTGTTAATCTTGTTGGACCTTCCGCTTTAAAAATTACTTGTCTTTTATTGATGTCATCGGCTTCAAAAAAAGCATCTATTTTAAAAGAACCCACCGGTTCAAAAGCATTGATTTCTCTTTCTCTGTCGGCTATAAGCCTTACAGCTACACTTTGTACGCGACCAGCACTAAGGCTACGCTGCATACCAATTTTTCGCCATAATACCGGACTCAATTCAAAACCTACCAAGCGGTCCAGTACACGACGTGCTTGTTGAGCGTTTACTAAATTCATATCAATCGTCCTTGGATTATTCACGGCACGCTCAATAGCAGGTTTAGTAATTTCGTGGAAGACAATTCGCTTAGTTGTGGATGGATCAAGCCCTAAAACTTCTGCCAAATGCCAACTAATGCTTTCTCCTTCACGGT
>NZ_JBNQGD010000402.1:16513-17442 GCF_050436765.1 Arachidicoccus sp.
ATTATATATATTACACCAAAATGAAAAGTTATTTTGTATACTTACTTGTACTCATCATTTGCCAGCTATATTTCAGATGCGTTATTCGCTTGCTGTTTTAATTGACTGACTACTTTCGTTTTTTCGTCGGGAACAATATAGCTAGGCGTAAATTTATTCTCAATATCGATGCCATTATCACCCTTAGCTAAGTCGCGAATATGTCCATAACTACTCACCACTTCAAAATCTTTTCCCAAGATTTTTTCTATGGTTTTTGCTTTTGCAGGAGACTCAACTATCAATAAATTTTTTGCCATAATAATGAATGATTATTCCGTTTTTATGAGTAAAATATATTTAAACAATTTTGCAATAATAAAACAAATGTTTAAAGAACAAACGGAAAACTTACGAATAGGGAAGATTAAAGAATGATTTACACAATAAAAATCTTCGTTTATGGCCCTATAAAGAGATTTTGTTACAAAGAAAATATATTTTTTAATCTTTGATTAGCATTAGACTAAAAATATAAGTAATTTGATTCTAATATTTGCTTAACTTAAGTCGGGGAATTATCAAACGAACCCGCTAAGCTGTTGATTTACCATTGGGAGGCTGCATTGTTTAATTAAGGGAATAAATAGGGCAGGGATTTTTTCTGGAATGAAGGATAATTTACTGGTTATTGAAATGTTGCATAGACTTTAATAGGGTTTCGCTGATCAATTTCTTTCTTTCTTGAGAAAAAATATTATTTGGATAAGGGGTAATTGTTTGCGTGATTTTTCAATTACCTTTAGTTCCCCGTTTTCAGACTGACTGATGGAGGATATTAAGTCTTGAAGTTTTAAATAGTGAAAAGGATACAACCAAAACGATTCTTTTATCGCAGATGAATACATTTAAAAATAAAAAAAGTACAAATGAAATCAACTAAGCTATGG
>NZ_JBNQGD010000403.1:0-5594 GCF_050436765.1 Arachidicoccus sp.
AGAATTTATCAATGCAGACGAAAGCTCGTGGCCTCTCTCCTTTTCAGCCTGAAAAGGTTGCGTTGGAAGCAGGCCGGATCATGCTAAACAGAATAAATGAACTTATTGAAGAAAATGAAAATTTTGCTTTTGAGACCACTTTAGCAACAAGAAGTTATAAAAATAAAATCTTGGAGGCCAAAGGAAAAGGTTATTCCGTAATTATGTTATTCTTTTGGTTGCATTCTGTTGATTTAGCTATTAAACGAGTCAGAAACAGAGTTGCGGAAGGAGGGCACTTTATAGAGTCAGAAATTATTAAAAGGCGATATTTAAAAGGAATTAAAAACTTAAAAGACTTATATTTACCAGTTGTGGATCAAGCATTTATTTATGATAATACCGAAGGGAATAATGATCCGGTCGCAGAAAAAGAATTAAACGGTTCTATGAAAATACTAAATGAGAAAATTTATAAATTTATTATACAATAGCGTCAATATGGACAATAATACCCAGGAAGATTTACAACAAAAACTTCAACGTGGGCTTGAATTAGCATTTCAAAGACTTTTGGAATTTAAAAAACAAAAGAACAGCCCACTTATTATCATGAAAGATAATAAAATTATTGAAGTATCAGCAGAGGAGTTTATCAAGAATCGATCTGCTTATCATAAAACCAAACCAGCCGTCTAAAAGTGGAGGCAACCGTAGGGCTCACATATTTAATCATCAATTGTGAGATATTTTTAGAATATGCATATAATTAGATGATTATCAATTATTTGCCAATACAGTAAATTCAACTATACTAATTATCAACTAATTACAATAAATGAGGTGTAGTATAGGTGTAACAGCATCGACTAGAATTTTAGCAATTTTATAATTTTAACTAACTTTAATCGACAACATAACTAAAAAATATTCTTATCGCTAGTCCATCTCATTTTTGTGAGTAACACTCTCGTAAAAATAATAATTAACACCGCTAATCTATATATTGTCCAAGGCCAAATAAAAAGTCAATTTTATACATTGAGTGAATAACTGGTACTCCGGCCCCCTGCCTCGTCCTTGACCAATATCCCCTTTAATATTAAATCTTGTATGTCACGAGTTGCCGTATCTTGTGAACACTTGGCAATCTTAGCCCATTTAGAAGAGGTTAGCTTACCTTCAAAGCCGTCCATCAACTTATTCAACAACATACGTTGCCGATCATTAAACTTCTGCGCAACCGGCATCATCCAAAGTTTAGCCTTGCGCATTACCGAAGCCAGTATTACGTCAGATGCATCAATTGAACGCCCCAAACATGCGAGAAACCAAGTTAACCATGTTGTTATATCCAAATCACCGGATTGAGTTTTCTCCAATATCGAATAATACTGTTTACGCTCTTGGCGAATTTGAGAAGACATGCTGTAAAAACGTCCGGGAGTGCCGTCCGCTCTTGCCAATTGCATATCAGCAATCGCCCGTGATATGCGTCCATTACCATCCTCGAAAGGATGAATAGTGACAAACCAAAGATGAGCAATAGCTGCCTTTAAAATTGGATCTATAACGTCATCACTATTGAACCATTTTACAAAACGCTCCATTTCAATTGGCACTTGTTCACTGTCTGGTGCCTGGAAATGCACTTTCTCTCTTCCCATGACACCTGATACTACCTGCATAGGATCATCCTTGGTATTCTTCCTCCAATCGCCTACGACAATTCGATACATGCTACTACGACCAGTGGGAAATAATGCAGCATGCCAGCCAAACAAACGCTCTTTATCGAGTGTGCTATCATATCGCTGAGTAGCGTCAAGCATCATCTCCACTACTCCATCCACATCCCTATCTGAAGCCACTAGTCCAGCAATATCTAACCCAAGTCGACGAGCAATGGATGACCGTACCTGATCAATATCCAATATTTCTCCTTCGATTTCACTAGATTTCATAACATCTTGCGTCAAGGTCAGTAACACAGCTTCTGCTTTTAAAGCAAAGCTCAAATGCTCGATATAGCCCAATAGCTTGCCTTGCTTAAAATGGACGGATGCCAATAACGACGTTATTTCATCAGTATCCCAAGTAAATTCTGGCCATTTTTTTAGTTGATGGATATACATTCTCCGCAAATTATACGGCAAATATAGCCATTAATCTCCGCATCTTAAAATTAATCTCCGCATTATATACAGAGATAAGGCCGATTATTCTCCGCAATTAAACCTCTAAACAGTAGATACATGAACCAGCTTCTACATAATGGTGCAGGTCAATAAATGGTTCACCCAATTGTTTAGACAACAGATTTGTTTTGATTTTAAGGTAGAGGCAATTTGCACCTCTTCTAAGCTCTGACCTTGTGCCCGGTACTCAACCGGAAGCTAGATATTTTTTTAGCTTCAGCCAAAACGGTTCAATTGTTCACGCTTTTACTTTCCGTTGATTTCCGATATTAGCATTTTATTTGCCAATACAGTAAGTTCAACTATATTGATTATCAGTACACTTACGACAATACTGGTGTAAATTAGGTGTAAAAATATTTTCAGATATTTTAGCATAACTAAATACTATGCCAATTTTCATAGTTAATAGGGCTAAACAATAATCACCAACATTTTACTATTCCCACAGGCTACCGTCCAACTGATTAATTATCAAGTCAATCATTAAAAAAGGTGTGTTTATCTGATCGAAAAATAATCATTTCCAAAGATTATGGCTCAATCGGGAATTGAGCCAATTTTTTGATTATCAGAATTTTCTTTATATTTGTAGTGGTTGAATTTTAAATAGTTATGAACCTTAATATCTTACATCATAAACCTGTTGTCCCTAGAAAAAACGACATCAAATCTAACTTCCAGAAGTGGATGTTTTGGGATGTTGATATGGGGAAACTTTCTATCAAGGAGGATAAGTTCTTCATTATTGATCGGGTATTGTCAGGCAGTATGGAAAATCCAAAATATTTGGAACAACTCGACAAAATGTTTTCTAGGCAAGATATTATAAATGTAGCAAAATCTAGTAGGTCTATTCGAGGCAATGAGTCCATCAGATTTATTGCCAACCGATATGGGATGGATCCGAAATCCTTCAAACAATATATTCCAAATCTTTAAATTGTTTTCGTGAAAATCGCAGTATCTCAAATTTTACGTGAGGTTATAATAGAACTTATGGATGAGCCTGCGCTTTCAGACTTCTATCTCGGAGGCGGAACAAATTTGGCAATTAAATATAACCACAGAGTTTCTGTCGATATTGACCTATTCTCATCTGGTGTTGTTGGAATCCAAAAAATGAACGAGATTCTGAATAAACTAAGAGAAAATTTTGCAGACCATGGAATAGAAGCGAGTTTACAAAATCGAGATTCAGAAAATCTTTCGTTTATAAGATGTGGCATTAATCATAATAATGAGTACATTAAAATTGAGATCATACAGAATATAAAAATGCTGTACCAACCAGAAATTACGCATGATGGAATTCGAATGATACATGATTTAGATATCGCTAGCCTGAAGTTATTGGCAGCTGCAAACAGAGGAGAGCAAAAAGATTTTTACGATTTATATTTACTTTCTGAAAAGCATGGATTGGACAAAATATATAATGCTCTCAAGGAAAGGCACAAACAATTTGTTCCAGGCGCTGATGACAATATTTTCAATCTACCAGTTCATAGGCCCAAAGAAGATTTAACAACAGATCTTTCAGCTCTTGGAGATTTTAATAAAGCTGGGGATAAAAGTGTTGCAGGTAACCGCGTAGAGTTTATTGATGGCTCTGGTATTATAATGCCACTTCCTGTACTCAAACAAAGATGGATACCTAAAGTAAAAGCTCTTGCAAAAAATCTTGGTCTTAGGTTTAAAGAAACTGAAAAAGTGATTAAATATCGACGAAGTCGAGGCCTAGGTATGTAAGGTATCATAGAGAAATCCTAGATTTGATATTTAGCAACTTTAGAAATCAACTGAGTTACGAAACTAAAATTATTTGCCAATACAGAATTTTCCAAAAATAGTCCCAAGTATATCTTTATCCACTTCAATCTGTCCAGTAATTTCTCCAAGATAATGTAGGCAATGACGAATATCAATAGCCAAAAAATCACCTGAAACATCATTGTCCATTCCCTCTTCAATATCTTTTAAAGAGGCTGAAATCTTTTCTAAGGCAGCTGCGTGACGAGCGTTGGTAATAATAGTATTTTCGGTATTAATATTTTCGCCTACCACTTTTTGAAACATTAAATCTTTTAATGCATCCATACCTTCTCTGTTTTTCGCAGAAATAAACATTTGATTACTTAAAACAGAAACATTATTCTCTACACTTTGAATATCAGCTTTATTATAGACTGTGATGGTCTTGTCTTCATATATGCTCAGCCAATTTAAAATAGAACGATCATCATCTGTAAGGTCAATGATATGCAGTATAATTCTTGCTCTTTCTGCATTTTGTTTACTTCTTTCTATTCCCAAATTTTCAATACTATCAGTAGAGTGTTCGCGAATTCCCGCAGTATCAATCAATCTGAAAAATATACCATTAATGTTAAGCGTTTCTTCAATACTATCGCGGGTAGTACCGGCAATATCGCTTACAATGGCACGTTCTTCATTGAGCAAGGCATTAAGTAATGTAGACTTCCCCGCGTTGGGTTTACCAATGATAGCAACACTTACTCCATTCTTAATTACGTTCCCTAATTTAAAAGATTGAAGCAATTTATTGACAGCAGTTTTTATTTGTTGAATAAGTAATTTAAACTTCGCTCTATCTGCAAATTCCACATCTTCTTCAGAAAAATCTAACTCCAATTCGATCAAAGCAGCAAAAGAAATTAACTCGTCACGCAAAATTTTCAAATCGTTAGAAAACCCTCCACGCAATTGTTTCAATGCGGTTTGTTGTGCGGCTTTACTGTTTGAAGCTATCAAATCAGCCACTGCTTCTGCTTGCGCTAAGTCCATTTTCCCATTGAAAAAAGCACGTTGTGTAAACTCGCCCGGCAGAGCCATTCTTGCTCCTTCATCAAAGTATGCTTGTATGATTTCTTGCTGTATATATTGCGATCCATGGCAAGAAATTTCTATTACATCTTCACCTGTGTATGAGTGTGGATTTTTAAATAAAGAAAGTACCACTTCATCTATCACTTCCCCCTTATATTTCAATAATCCAAAATGCAACGTATGAGAAGGCACTTTATTTAGATCTTTAGAAGCAAAAAGACGGTTAGTGATTTCAATGGCGCGGGTGCCGCTTATGCGTATGACACTAATGGCTCCTATACCTTGTGCCGTAGCAATTGCTACAATAGTATCTTGTTGCTGCAAAAAAATATCGTACATACAGGTTTTTTGCAAAAGTAAGTCAAATGGCCTGTTTAGCTTCAATATTCCCCTTCTTCATCATTCTATTATACTTAACATAGATAATCCATAATTTAGCTATATTGCGGTTTAAACAATTACGTAGATGAAGAAAATATTATTACTATTATTATGTATTGCTTTCATGACTACTCAAAGTCATGCTCAAAAAATTAAAGCAGTACCTCTTAACTGGCACATGCTAGA
>NZ_JBNQGD010000404.1:0-1735 GCF_050436765.1 Arachidicoccus sp.
TTTCTAATCATTTTAAACTATACAATTTTAATAACTCACATTCCAAAATGTATTCAGTACCATATTGGGGTTATTAGTAAGTGCACTATTTGAAATAGGCCAAGTCCAAGCGCCATTTGCATAATCACTACTCGGCATCGCATTACTATAACCTGGATCTAATATCTTTTTGGTTCTCACCAAATCATAAAAACTCCATCCCTCTCCCATCAACTCCCTGGTGCGTTCCAAAAAGATTTCGTTATCAATGTTATCCTGCGAAGTTGAATTATAAGAAGGAAGTCCCGCACGGCCTTCTATCATGTTGAGATAGCTAAGTGCATCTGCCGTCTTACCTAAATCATTACACGCTTCTGCGCGCAATAATATTGCTCCCGCTAAACGGAAAACGACATGTGCATCAGTAGAAGCACTGAATGCTGAACCATTTTGGTCAGTTCCGTAAACCATATTAGAGAATTTAATAAAGGCGAAGTCCCCGTCCTCATCTGTTGAATTAGCAATCCACAAATTAAATCTTTGATCCCCATTCCCAGATGGATATAAAGAGCTAAGCACTTTTTTATCTATATACATCCTACTTTTAGTAGGAGAGCTTAAAGGAGCTGTTTTTACAAATTGGTACTGGGAATTGAGTTTATAGCCTAACACATAATTAGCAAACTGCCCATAATTGTAAAAAACATCCTGCTTATTAGCATTTTGTTCGATCTCAAATAGACTTTCTTTAGAGTGGCCTGCAAATATTGTTTTAAAGTCAGAGATAGGTAATAAACCATATGCACCACCATTATCGTTCATTAACAAGCCGCCTAAACTATCGGTTGCTGCCCAATACTTTTGATTATTCACCGCATCAAAATTTGCATTCCACATATTCATGTTCATCATCAAATCTATAGCAGCACCCTTATTTGCTCTGGAGGCAATATCAGAGATGTCTGTATAGGTCCAAGGCAAATTGGGTAATGCAGCCCCCAAATCAGCAAGGCAATTATTAAATATAACAGTCTGATTGGTTCTTGGAAGTGCCGATGTATCATAAGCAGTAACATTATAAGGGACATCACCAAACAATCGCACAATAGCAAAATAACAAAGGCTTCTCATAAATATAGCCTCCGCTTTAAATGCCGCCGATTCTTGAGCCGAGATTTCATTGGTGGGAACCTTATCTATTTCTTTTAATAAGATATTACAAGAGGCAATATCTTTATAAAAATCTGTCCAATCCATGATATTTCTTACCCTACCATCATTATGGGTAACTGCGGCAACTAAATCATTCGATTCGACATCATTAACATACACATTTCCACCTCCGGTATTAGAAACTAAGTTCCAAATTCTGGAAGACCTGAAATCTCCACTAGCCGTAAAGAAAGCCTTATTCTGCATGGTAGCATTACGATATTGTAAATAAATACCATTCATAAAGCTCTGCACATCATTTTTTGTTTTCCAGTAATTATTTCCGGAAAGCGCATTCTGTGGGGTCACATTTAGAAATTTCTTACAGCCTACACCCATACAAAGTAAGAGCGCTATGAAACTGGCATAATATATTTTCTTATATTTCATAATCGATGAATTCAATGATTTTTAAAATTGGATATTCAATCCTAGCGTATAATTTCTGGCATTAGGATAAGTATTTGGATTATCTCTACCTAAATCAGTAATATTTTCAGGGTTCGGCCCAGTGTAAGGTGAAAATGTTGCAATATTATTTCCG
>NZ_JBNQGD010000404.1:1745-4734 GCF_050436765.1 Arachidicoccus sp.
CAAATAGAACCTCGCCGATGATATCCCATAATGCTTAGAGAATTTAGAATTAACAGTATAGGCTATCGTAATCTGATTTATTTTCACATAAGAACCGTCTTGCATGAACAATGTTTGATTTATGCGGAACGGATTATAGTAGGGATTGAATAAATAGTTATATGGATTGGGATAAGTAGCATCGGTTTGCCCATTTTTTGTATACACATTCAACCTATTAAAAGGAGGTAATGCATTCTGAGTAAAGGGCGAAGCATATTGATTTAATAAATAAGACTGCGACTCATTAATAACATCTCTATCTAAAGTGAACGACACATTCGTGGTCAGACTCCATTGTTTCCAAGAGAGATAAGAACTGAATCCTCCAAAATATTTTGGCTGAGGGTCACCTAAAGCTTGCTCATCATTTGCATCAATTTTATAATCTCCGTTAACATCTGAGAATATAGGTGCACCCGCCTGTAAAGCCACACCATTGATGCTCTCTTTTAGGCCGGTAATCGGATCGACAGGAACTTGCATATTAGAATTATACACACCTTTTGTATTATAAAGGAAATTGGTAAATGTATTAGAACCCAATCGATACAAAATAGGGACGTCAGAATTAGGATCCACAACATATTCCCGAATGCCATTCGGCAACGCACTTAATACATTTTTATTATGTGTAATATTGAAACTCAATTGCCAATTAAAAGGGCTACTAGAATTCAGTGGTCTAATACTCAAAGTAATTTCATGTCCATAGTTCACCTGACTTACCGCATTCGTATTGATGCTGGTAAAACCGGAAGAATTAGGAAGGGCTAAAGAAAAACTTTGATTGTCAACCATTTTATAATAATAATCATATACTAGACTGATTCTCCCGTTCAAAAAGCTGGATTCATAACCAAAGTCTAATTGAGTATTTTGAATAGGCTTAAATGTGTGGTTTGGCAAATAACCAAAATCAACATTAACAGTTGGAGCGCCATTGAAGGAAGAACCAAAACCATATTTTCCATAAGCATCAAATATATTTCCCTGAGGAATGATATTTTTACCATAGCTAAGGCGTAGAGAACCATAATCCAACCAAGTAAGATTTTGCATGAACCTTTCTTTATTAAAGTTCCAACGAGCACTGACTGTCGGGTTTTTAGTGTAGCCTACCGAAGGGCCATTTTGGGAGGTCGCATCTTCTCTTAATTGAAAATCAACCACGTATTTCTTATCATAGTTATACGAAAAGTCTCCACCATATGCCAAAGAACGAGCGTCAGACAGGTTGTCTAAAACACCCTGCATTGCCCCATAATGTTGATACCCTGTCGGACCCTGAATATTATCATTTGGAAAAGCGTAAGCCTGACCTGTTTCACCTCTAAAAGAAGAAGAATTTAATTCATTAAATAAGAATATCAAGAAACTGTGTTTATCATTAATTACCGTATTATAATTGAGAGATTGTCGATTATACAAAGTATAGCTGCGATCGTTATACCACCTGCCAATTGAAGAGCCGCCATTTAAAAATGAAGGCGTAAAGTTCCTCGTCGTATTTGTATTGATCGTATAACTCGAGGTGGTAATAAACCTTAGATTCCTCACCGGTTCAAATTCTATATCTAGGTTACCCGATATATTCCCTGCCTTATTATCATTTTGAACCAATGAGCCTAAAGCCGCACTGATAGGGCTATACAAATTAGGAGGAGGCAACAAAGACGAAGCTTGGGCTACCCCGCTAAGGTTTGATTGTTGAAATGCATTACCGCTACCATAATTTGTTTTACCCAAACCTGTATTGACACTTACCATCATCTTAAATTTCTGGCTGGGATTGTACAAAGTGGACATATCAATATTATACCTATCAAACCCGGTACCTTTAATGATTCCAGAAGATTTTTGATACCCTACATTTATTTTATAATTAAATTTGTCATTACCCCCTAACATACTTACGTTCTGAGTCGTGCTAAAAGTAGGACGGAAATATACCGCCTGCCAATTGGTTGAATTATCATAATATGAGTTCAAGCTATCAGATAAAAATGGGGTAGTATTAATATCTGCTAGTCCATGATAAAAGGAAGTATCATAATTCATTATTTCAGCAAGTCTTATATCTCTTTCTTCACGCCCCCCTATTACCGGGCGTAATTTTGGAACTGCATTATAAGTATAATTACTTATATATTGAACGATTGGTATTTGCGAATTACCTCTTTTTGTGGTAATAATAATAACACCATAAGCACCTTTGGCCCCCCAAAGAGCTGTAGCGGATGCATCTTTCAAGACTTCTATGCTTTCAACATCCTCAGCAGGAATAAGACTTAACGGATTTACACCTGGTGCGGAAGAATTAAAACCATATTGGTAATTTGTATTTACGTCAATAGGTACACCATCTATTACATATAAAGGTGAAGTAGGCTGAAGCATGGCATTATCTCCAGAACCGGAAATAGCGGCAGTAGAAAGCCCTCTTATTTGAACAGTTCCCATCACACCCGGCGTACCATTATTATTTTGGATATTGAGCCCTGCAACACGACCTTGCAATAGTTCCATCACATTATTGGCAGGCTGATCTTTAATATCTTTGGCAGTAATAATGGTCGAAGCACCAGTAAAAGTGGCTCTTTCTGTTGTACGGAAACTTGAAACAACTACGTCCGACAAGCCTCCCGCAGCCTTTTCTACCATAGATATTTCTATATCACTTTTACTTTCATTAGATGTGTTATATGTGCCATCAGTGTATCCAACATAGGAGAAAATTATTTCAGCACCCTTTTTTACGTACACTGAAAATTTGCCTAAATAGTTAGATATTCCAATAATTTTCCTTCTAGGATAATTGGTAGAAATTGAAACAGAAGTTAAAGGCAAATTCGTTTTACTATCTTTTAATACTCCAGATATTTTAACCGAGTCCCCTGAGTTTTTGGTTGTTATTTCATTGCCTGAATTAACCGATTGTGCAAAAAGC
>NZ_JBNQGD010000405.1:0-11794 GCF_050436765.1 Arachidicoccus sp.
ACAAATCCATTATCCTGGTGCTATAATGCGAAGGGCTTTGAAATAAGTTGAGTTTCTCAAATGGAAATAGTGGTGTGAGGTAATCAAATGGTACACGATCGCGTACCTCATCAGGACCTTTACCGTTAATCGTCTCTACGCGTAGAAGTGCAAAATATTTTTCTCCATCTTTTGGTGGGCGTACAGCGCCAAATACAGTATCTCCTGTTTTTAATCCGAATAATTTTATTTGAGATGGAGAAACATACACATCATCCGGAGACGATAAGTAATTGTAATCGGAAGAACGTAAAAATCCGTAACCATCGGGCATCATTTCTAAAACGCCCTCGCTCAAAATGATTCCATCAAATTCGATGTTAAAAGCGGGTTCTCTTTTTACATGTTTTTGAGCAATGCGTTCTGGAGTGGAGGGGGGGACGATATCTTTTTCGTCCATTTTTTCTAGTTCTTCTACCGAGATATCTCCTTCATTATTACTTAGGAGTGCCAAAAATGCATCGGATATCTTGGGTAATTCTTCGTCGTCTGACAGATTCTTATTGTCTTGATTTTCTTTATCTTTTGAAAAGCTGGCTTCTTTTCTATCTTTATTTTCAGGTCTCTTTCCTGTTGCCTCTTTTGCTTTTACATCCTTGTTTTCAGCAGGTTGTGCCTTGTGGGCTGCTTTCTTTATGTGTTTTCGGGGGAGTTTTTTTGGATCACTCTCTTCTTTTTTTCCTTCGGGCGCTTCTTTACTCATTACTTCAGCCTCTTCTGTCGTGTTGGCTGTCGTAGCTTTTACAGTACGTTTTCTGGATGGTTTTTCAGTGGCGCTTTTTTTCTCCGCGCTTAAATCTACAGCTTGTTTGTCAAGTATTTTATATATAAGTTCCTGTTTGTCACTTTTTTTAGAAACGGGGACTTTTAGCTGTTCCGCAACGTCTAAAAGTTCAGGAACCAACATATCGTTCAATTGCAAAATGTCGTACATAAATAGGTATAAATTGAAATGAAGGGTTTCATCCTTGGCGCATTTAATAGATAAAGCGCAGTTCTTTAATTAAAATTAAATGAGTAAATGAAGAATAAAAGATAATTGTTGATATTGAAAAAACAAACTTAGATGTGCATGGCTGTGTACTAACTGTCTGTTTGTGATGCAATATTACAAAAAAAAATTTAATTCCAAATTTTTTTTAAGTCGAGCATATCCGCGGGAAATTTTAATTTTGAGAAAAACTTTCTTCATGTATATAGATGAAATTCGCGATTACACCCTCGCTCTTGACCAACAAGTTGAAGAATGTTTTCCCTTTGGTGAAGAAACTTTTGTGTATAAAATTTCTGGAAAGATATTTTTACTAATGAGTTTTGACAACGCACAATTGCGGATAAATGTAAAGTGTAACCCGGACAAAGCAGTTGAATTGCGGGAACAATATGCATCCATTATACCTGGGTACCACATGAACAAAAAGCATTGGAATACCTTAATAATTGACGGGAGTCTACCGGCAGGACTCATTAAAGAATGCATCCGCCATTCCTATCTCCTAGTAGTTAAGAGGAAATGAAATCATTTAAACAAATATTAAAACATTGGTAGCCTACCCTCGGAAGGTTATTTTGTATCTTAGCCAGATTATCGTCAAAATTAAAAGCTGAATGAAAGATTCTCAAAACATATTAACTTTTTTGAAAACATTGATAGTAACCAAAGGCCTAAGTATAGTGCTAGCCGTTATTTTCTTTTTTGTCGGCAGATGGCTGATAAAGATAATTATCAAACTTGTTAATCACCGCTTTGAGTCAAAAGAAGTAGATATTTCTTTACGCGACTTCCTTAGGAGCATTATCCGTTTTGGTTTGTATATTTTATTGATTCTTACAGTGGTGTCTATGATGGGAATAGAAACCACGTCTTTTCTCACGGTAATTGGTGCTGCGGGCCTTTCCATTGGTTTGGCATTGCAGGGTAGTTTATCCAACTTTGCAGGCGGTGTGCTTATTTTATTATTCAAACCTTTTAGAGTAGGCGAATATATTTCGTCTAGCAATGGTGTTGCAGGGACAGTCGAAAAAATTGATATTTTGTACACTACCTTGAAAACGGGTGATGGCATTGCTGTATATGCGCCCAATGGACCTCTGGCTAACGCGGTAATTACCAATTATTCACAAAAAGAAACCCGCTGCGCTGAATATATCATTGGCATTTCTTATGACTCAGATATTCAAAAGGCAAGGGAGGTAATCCTGAGCGTTTTGGAAAAGGATAAACAAATTCTCCAAACGCCGGCACCGCAGGTAAACGTAAATGAGTTGGCCAGCAGCTCGGTTAACTTATCTATCAAAGCATGGATTAATACGACGGATTATTGGACTGTTTTGTACAGAAATCGGGAAAATATAAAGATAGCTTTGGATAAAAATAATATTCCCATTCCATTTCCTCAATCGGAAATGCGTATTCTATCTGATAAAAAAACACTTATTTAGATTTTTTAAAATAAAAATACAGGTATGCAAAACCACGAAATAGACTATAAAATTATTGGTGAAGAAATGCAGTATGTAGAAGTGGAACTTGATCCGCAGGAGTCCGCTATTGCCGAGCCAGGCAGTTTTATGATGATGGAAGACGGCATTCAAATGCAAACTATTTTTAGTGATGGAAGCGCTCAAAACGACGGCATTTTAAACAAACTCTTTTCTGCGGGTAAACGCTTGCTCGCCGGAGAGAATATGTTTATGACGGCTTATACGAATGTAGCGCCGCAGGGCAAAAAGCATGTATCTTTTGCGGCTCCTTATCCCGGGAAGATAATTCCCCTAAACTTAAATGCATTAGGAGGAAAGGTGATTTGTCAAAAAGACGCATTTCTCTGCGCTGCCAAAGGCGTTTCGGTAAGTATTGAATTTCAAAAAAAGTTGGGTACGGGACTTTTCGGCGGTGAAGGGTTTATTATGGAAAAATTAGAAGGTGATGGTATGGCCTTTATGCATGCAGGTGGCCATATTGTAGAAAAAGTTTTGCAGCCGGGAGAAAGGTTAAAAATAGATACGGGCTGTATCGTAGGTTTTACCGGAGGTGTAAGTTATGATATCGAATTTATCGGAGGCATCAAAAATACCTTATTTGGCGGTGAAGGCGTATTCTTTGCTTTATTGCAGGGTCCTGGAACTGTCTGGATACAAACTTTACCAATCAGCCGTCTAGCCGGAAGAATTCTAGCTTATGGCACTTACAAGCAAAAAGGGGAAGGAAGCATATTGGGTGCTCTTGGTGGTTGGATTGACGGTGATAATAGCTTGTAGTGTAAACAATATTGGAACCAGAAACCTTTGTGCTGTTAGGCGCTCCTCATTTATTTAATAGATAAAGGGAGTTCGCACCTTTTGAATATGTTTAAATATCAATAATATAAAAGCCAATTAGCGATAAATGGCTAATTGGCTTTTATTACGAAAAAAACAAATTCGATTAACTCATCAACTCCACACTTCTATTAATAAATTCGGTCAAATTGCTACCTTTTAGTAACCCTTGCGAAAGCAATGCTAAGTCGGCTAAATTGCGGGTTTGTTTTTCTTGTTGCGTTTTGTCCTCTTCTTTTAACAATGTCTGATATATTGGATGATTACCATTTATCGTTAGGGTGACTTCATCAGGCATGTTGGCGTAGAAGGAAGCCATCCCACCACTTACCGCACCCATGTCTTTCATGCGGCGCATAAATTCGGGCCGGGTAGCCACTACTGGCGCAGTTTGCGGAGTCAGTCCTTTTACTTCAACTGTCACATTTAAATTAGGTATATGAACACCAAAAAGCGATTTCAAAATTTCTGCTTCTTCTTTACTTAAAATGCTATCTGCATTTTCATTTTTGTCAATCAAATTATCCACAATGTCGGCATCCACGCGTGTAAATTGTATATCGCTCCACTTCATTTCCATATTGTTTACAAAAGCAGCATCTACAATTGTTTCAAAACGTACCGTTTTATAACCCTTGTCGGCACACGCTTTCAGGTAAGCATCCTGCTGAACCAAATCAGTAGAGTATAAGACTACATATTTGCCTTCTTTGTTTTTCTGTAAAGATTCAACAGCGGTTTTATATTCTTCCGAAGTGTAGAATTGCTTTTCATCTAACGCGTCTTGCATTAAGAAATATTTATTGGCCTTGTCCAAAAATTTGTCTTCGGTCATCATGCCATATTTCACAAACAAGCCGATGCTTTCCCATTTTTCTTCGAAAGATTTTCTGTCATTTTTGAAAATATCTTCCAATTTGTCAGAAACTTTTTTGGTGATATGTGCATTTATTTTACGCACATTCGGATCCCCCTGTAGATAACTACGACTTACATTTAATGGGATGTCTGGGCTATCAATAACACCGTGCAACAACATTAAAAACTCGGGAACAATATCTTTTACTTCATCGGTTACAAAAACCTGATTACTATATAATTGTATTTTATCTTTTTGTATTTCGTAGCTCTGTTTGATTTTGGGGAAGTATAAAATGCCTGTCAAGTTAAATGGATAATCTACATTCAAGTGAATCCAGAACAGGGGTGCTTCGCCAAATGGATATAATTCTTTGTAGAAATTTTTATAATCTTCCTCCGTTAATTCGGACGGCTTCTTTACCCAAAGTGGATCGGTATTGTTGATTTGCTTGTCTTCAAAGAAAATAGGAATTGGTAAGAATTTGCAGAATTTCTCCAGAATGCCGCGAATTTTGTCAGCATTTAAAAACTCCTCACTATCACTGTTAATATGCAAGACAATTTTTGTTCCCCGATCATCTTTTTCTGTTTCGCCAATTTCGTAGGCCGGGCTTCCATCACAACTCCAGAAGGTAGCAGGTTCGTCTTTAAAACTTTTGGTAAAAACGTCCACTTTGTCGCTCACCATAAAAGCGCTGTAAAAACCAAGACCGAAATGCCCGATGATACTAGCATCTTTATACTTGTTTAAAAATTCCTCTGCACCGCTAAAGGCCACTTGATTCAGGTATTTGTCTACTTCTTCTGCAGTCATACCCACGCCATGATCAGCGATGGTTAGGGTCTTGTTTTCATTGTCTAAAGAAACATCGATGCGTAATTCGCCCAATTCTCCTTTAGCTTCTCCGATGGAAGAAAGTGTTTTAATTTTTTGGGAGGCATCCACTGCGTTACTTATCAACTCACGCAAAAAGATATCATGTTCGCTGTATAAGAATTTTTTAATGATCGGAAAAATGTTTTCCGTATGAACCCTTATTTGACCCTTTTCCATATTGCTCTAATTAAAAATTTAAAAGTTAATTATTCAAAGCCTTTGAATCAAAGAGGATACCAAAATTATTTTGCTGCCATGATGGCAACTACGGCGTAATTTATGAATGGAGAATCTGTGCTTTTGGCTTTTTAATTTTTACTTTTGGCAAATGAAAATTGTAATTACCTCTGCGACTAAATTTGAAGTGCGACCTTTAAAAGAGTTGGTTAAAAGTAAAGACTGGCAAAATATTCGTTTCCACGATGCTGGTGTAGGAATTTTGCAAAGTACTTTTTCTATTCAAAAAATGATGTGGGCGGAAAAACCCGACTTCATTATTCAAGTTGGCATTGCCGGTACTTTTGATTCGAACTGCATTTTGGGAGATGTCGTTTTGGTGGAAGAGGAATTTTTGGGCAGCTGCGGTGTAGAAGAAAATGGAGAATGGCTGGATATTTTTAATTTGAATTTACTGCAGCCCAATTATGCCCCTTTTCAAAAAACAGGCCTAAAAAACCCTTTTACAGAAAAATATAATTTGTTGCAGTTACCGGCAATAAAGGCGATTACCATTGATGAAATCTCTACAAACAAAGAACGAATAGACAAATTAAAGAATAAATATGAATGTAAAATAGAAAGCATGGAGGGAGCGGCGTTGCATTATTGTGGACTCCAATACCAAATTCCATTTCTGCAAATTCGCGGTGTTTCAAATTATGTGGGGGAGCGTAATAAACAAAACTGGAAAATAGATGAGGCCATAAATAATGCTTGTCAAAAAGTATTTAAATTACTCGGAATATTAAGCCAGGTGGAGTTGTAAGGGTTATTTTTTGCTTCTTATTTTTTGAAGTACTTCTCTTATCAAATTAATTTCATATCCTTTTTGCATTAAATACTTTGTGGTTTTTTCTTCTCGCACAATGTATTGATCTGCTCTTAAGCTTTCCCATTTTTTCAAAGCCATTTTTTCTAATGTTTGCAAATAAGTAGGTTCATCTATTTCACGAAGCGCTATTTTTATATTGTAAGGGCTTACTTTTTTTTGTTTCAGTTCATTGATGATTTTTATTCTTCCCCATTGTTTTATCCTGAATTTTCCACCGACAAACATTTGGGCGAAGCGCTCTTCATTCAAATAATTTTCTTCAATGAGTTCTGCCATTATCGGTTCCACATCCTTTTTATACAGGCCAAATCCATATAATTTGTCTTTTACTTCTTGATGACTTCTTTCCTGATAGGCACAATAAGTCTTTATCTTTTGTAATGCTTGTGATGGCGTAAGTGGTTGCATTTTTAGCGAAAAGGACGTTTAAAGTTGGAAGATATTGCAAACCTAATGTTTTCTGTAAAATAGAAAAGAAAGTAAAGTTATAAACAATGTTAGTTAATAATTTTTCTCGTTTCGTTTCTAATTAGTAAAATTGCAGTTCGAGATGTGGGGAACAGAAGGTTAAGTTCCATTTGACAATATAAAAATAAATAAAAACTATCCAGATGAAATTTATTGTTTCTTCTTCTACTTTATTAAAACAACTACAACAAATTAGTGGTGTTATAAGTAGCAACACGGTTCTGCCAGTGCTAGAGGATTTCCTGTTTGAAATTACTGATAAAAAATTGATGATAGTCGCCACCGATTTAGAAACGGTAATGCGTGTGCAAATCGGTATAGAAAGCAATGAAAATGGCCGTTTTTGTGTGCCTGCAAAAATATTGTTAGATACATTGAAAGCCCTACCAGACCAACCATTAACATTTAGTATTGATGAAAGTTTCGCAATAGAAATTACCAGCGAAAACGGTAAATATAAAATAATGGGTGAAAATTCAGATAACTTTCCCAAAGACCCATCTGATGAAGCATCCAGCAGTTTTACCATATTGAGCGCGGCGTTATTGACAGCCATCAATAAAACACTTTTTGCGGTAAGTAGCGATGATTTACGCCCAGCGATGACTGGAGTGTTTTTTGAATTGAGTGAAAAAGAAATTCAATTTGTTTCCACAGATGCACATCGATTGGTAAAATATAAACGCACCGACGTAGCACCCGGTGAAACAGGTAGTTTTATCGTTCCTCGTAAGCCGCTCAATGTTTTAAAAAATGTATTGCCCGATAATGAAGACGCTTTAATAATCAGCCATACAGCGAATCACCTTTTCGTTAAACATGAAAATACTTCTCTTATTTGTCGATTGATTGATGCACGTTTTCCCGATTATAAAGTAGTTATTCCGGCTTCCAATCCTTATGTGATGACGTTGGATAAAGCGACCTTCGCCAGCGGTCTTCGTCGTTTGAATGTATTTGCGAACAAAAGCACCAACTTGGTTGTTCTTTCTATTTCAGGTAGTGAATTACAATTAAGCGCACAGGATGTGGACTTTAATTTTGAAGGAAATGAACGCTTATCTTGTCAATATAACGGAGAACCTATTCAAATAGGGTTTAACGCAAAATTCTTAAGTGAAATGCTGAATGCGGCAGACTCTGATGAAGTAAAAGTAGAACTTTCTACTCCTTCTAAGGCAGGGTTGATAAAACCCATAGAGCAAGAGCCTAATGAAGATTTATTGTTATTAATGATGCCTTTATTGGTTAACTAATTCTTTTTTGAAGATTAAACTGAATCCTGAGATGCTTTATTTACTGCAGAAAGATCTCAGGATTTTTATAAAAAGGAGCGCAAAAGCCATCCGTTGCGGGTGTGGATGGGCTGCAGCGACCAACAAGATTTAAAAATACTGTCTCGTTTAGGAACTAACTCGGACACTTAACAAAAACGGAGTAAGGCATTACCATTGGGTAAGTCTATGAGCTTCAAAGTCCAACCCATCGCTCTGCCATGAGTGAGCCGTTCACATTTCCACATACCAACCGTCTTCTCTTTTTTCAACAGGAAAAATTTTCAATTTATATCCCTCTCCTGTAACGTTTCTACCGTTTTGTAAGGCAAAACGATAGCCATGCATAGGGCAAACGACGCAACCCTTGACATCCAGATAACCTTCGGATAATAGATTACCGGCATGTGGGCATTTTTCGGCAAAGGCAAAAAGTTGATTTTCTATTCTAGCCAGAGTAATTTGCTTGCTACCAACAGTTACATTACATAAATTATTTTCGGCAAAAGCAATATCGAAAATGGTTCCGGCTATTTTATAAAAAGGCATCTCTGATATTTTAGACTCCCCTATTTGCGGGAATAATGGAACATAGGTCGAAAAGGAGCTTTTTTCAAACCCCTCCAATTAAAAAAGCTGCTCTTTATAAGGGTAGCGAATTGTGTACATTTCACGTACGCGTGCCAAAATGAAATTGCGCAACTGCTCGATATTCTGCTTTTCCTTCGCAGAAATAAATATACTATTTCCTTCAGTAATGTTGTGCCATTTCTCGTTTAATTCTTGCAATATTTGATGCTTAATATCTTCTTGCAGCCATTCGTCAAAATTGCGTTCAGCATATAAATCCATTTTGTTGAAAACCGTAATGACGGGTTTGTCAGCTACCCCAATCTCTTGTAATATTTTGTTTACAACACCTAATTGGTCTTCGTGCTGTTCGTGTGAAATATCGACTACGTGGATTAAAATATCGGCCTCGCGCACTTCATCCAGGGTACTTTTAAAACTCTCCACTAAATGGTGCGGTAACTTTCGGATAAAACCAACAGTATCACTCAATAAGAAGGGCGTGTTTTCGTACACTAATTTTCTTGTAGTAGTATCCAGGGTGGCGAATAATTTATTCTCAGCAAACACGTCGCTTTTACTGAGAATATTCATAATGGTACTTTTGCCGACATTGGTATAGCCGACCAGCGATACGCGTATAAACTCACCTCGTTCTTTGCGTTGAGTGAAAGATTGCTTATCTATTTCTTTGAGGCGCTTGCGCAGCAGGGATATTTTGTCTTTTACAATACGACGATCTGTCTCTATTTCCGTTTCACCGGGGCCGCGTGAACCGATACCTGCCCCTTGCCTTTCTAAGTGGGACCACATACCTCGCAAACGCGGAAGAATGTATTGATATTGTGCTAACTCCACCTGTACTTTTGCCTGCGCTGTGCGTGCGCGGCGAGCAAAAATATCTAAGATCAAATCGCTTCGGTCGAGGGTTTTTATTTTTACGACTTCCTGAATATTTTTGATTTGAGAGCCGGTTAGTTCATCGTCAAAAATTAGCAGGTCGACAGTTCTGCCCTTTATATAATTAGCTATTTCTTCCAATTTTCCTTTTCCAACAAATGTTCTGCTGTCCGGCTGGCTTAGTTTCTGTTGAAAACGTTTAATTGTTTTTGCACCGGCGGTTTCTGTCAAAAAAGACAACTCATCCAAATATTCCGTCAGTTGTGCTTCTGTTTGACCTTCCTGAATCACCCCTACTAAAATGGCTGTTTCTTCTTCCTTAATACTCTTTTGTTTGTCTATCAAAACTTTAATTTTTACAAAGATAATACAAGTTATCCTGTAGAATTATTTAGCTGGCGTTACATTATACTAATGCCTAGTCCAATGGAATATGGATGTATAACTGGTCCCAAGCCTGATTTTACTAATTGTGTAAGCTGGTAAGTGCCATAAAGTGATAGTAAGCCATAACTCACCCGCATAGTGCCATCTATTCTGGTAGTATTAAAAAATCTTTTGCTATACTCTTTTTGTATAAAAGCAGGGCCATAAAGACTTGTTCCGGAAGAATTTAACTCATCTTTCCCTTTACTGTGCGCACTTAAAAGAAGGCCTCCTTTCAGACCAACTGCGAATCTAAACCCCTTGGAAGGGTTTTCCATATTGGCACTGTATCTTAATTCAAGTGGAATTTCTGCATAAGTTAAAACTATTTTATATTTTTTAAATATATTGGAAGTCGTACTAACAGTAAGGGTAGTGGAAGAGGCTATATCCACATTCTTTTTATTAAAAAAGGCATTAGAACTACTATAGCCCAGACCAAATCCCAAGCTATAATGTGGATTCGTTTTAAACGGTTTGTCAAGCATAAATGCTGCGTTAAACTCGCGACTAAACCCTTTAAATGCAAAATCACTATTGGCGCCAGACCAGCCCACGCCGCCAAATTGGAACATAAAATGATCTCCGGCGCGATGACTTAAATCAATATTGCCAAATTGCTTTTTCGTTTTCGTTTGAATGTTTTGTGGCTGCGTCAAGCTAAGAGAATCTTTGCTGGCAATATAAGCACTGTCATTCGCTTGGGCATTTACTGCGCTAACAGCGAATAATACGAGAATAGTAGCTATAAAATATTTCCTCATTCTTAATAATTTTCCTTTGCCATGCGATGGCTTTGTTTTGTTAATGGGCAAATGTAATTTAATTGTAATTGCAAGCTGTTAAAAACTTAGTAAAAATAATGGTTATTTTATAAAAAGCTAAACTAGTTATTTGTGAAAACTTCTTTTGGAAAGTTGATTTTTTTTTGTTTCTTTATATGTTATCTAGAGAATATTTAGCAAAATTAAAATAGCATAAATATGGCAATACCAGTTGTTGATTTATCAGAGTTCCTAAAAGGGGAACCCATTCAACGTAATTTATTTGTGCATAAATTAGGTAAAGCCTATGAAGATGTAGGCTTTGTTGCAGTAAAAAACCACGGCATTCCACAATCATTAATAGATGATTTATACAAATATGTAAAAGCATTTTTCAGTCTTGCTGTTCTCCAAAAACTAAATTATCAGAAACCAGAATTAGCCGGTCAACGTGGTTATACCAGTTTTGGACAGGAACATGCCAAAGGTTTTGATGCACCAGACTTAAAGGAGTTTTTTCAATATGGACAAACGGCGGAAGGAGAAAAGATGCCATTAGAGGATTACCCACCTAATATTTCCGTTGAAGAAGTGCCTCAATTGGCCCCCACACTTTATCAGGCTTTTCGTCATTTTGAAAATAGTGGAAAAGCTTTGCTTTCGGCAATTGCAATATATTTGGGGTTAGAGGAAAATTATTTTGATCAATATATACACAATGGTAATTCCATTATTCGTTGTATTCATTATCCGCCTATTACACAGGAGCCTAAATCTGCTATTCGCGCGGAGCAACATGAAGATATCAATCTGATTACCCTATTGGTAGGCGCCTCCGCAGATGGCTTGCAAGTAATGAATAAAGATAATGAATGGGTGAGTGCTACTTCCGAACCTGATCAGATTGTTGTAAATGTGGGTGACATGTTACAGCGACTTACGAATAATAAGTTGAGAAGTACAACCCATCGTGTAGTAAATCCACCTCGTGACAAATGGAATACCAGTCGATATTCTATTCCTTTCTTTTTGCATCCTCGTAGTGAAATGAGCTTGGCTTGTTTGAAAAACTGTATTGATGAAAATCATCCAAAAGCTTATGAAGATATTACAGCAGGAGAATATTTGAACGAACGGTTGAAGGAGATTGGTTTGAAAAAGTAAAAGCGTTTATGATAAATAATAAGAAACGGCAAATGATTTAATTTTACTTGCCGTTTTTACTGTGCCGTGTACGACGATT
>NZ_JBNQGD010000406.1:0-15595 GCF_050436765.1 Arachidicoccus sp.
ATTAAAACTCGAGCGCTGTAACCTGCTTAATTAATCAAACAATTTGGTCTGTGTGAAAATACCTTCATGATAAAGTAGCCATTCTTTCCGCCATAACCCCCACGCATAGCCTGTAAGTCCACCACTAGTAGCAATTACACGATGACAAGGGATAACAATTGCAAACCTGTTTTTCCCATTGGCTGTACCAACAGCACGAACGCCTCCCTCATTATTTAAAAGTTTAGAGATCTGCAGATATGTTGCGGTACTTCCAAATGAGACTTTTTTTACCTGCTCCCAAACACTTTGTTGAAATGCGGTACCATCAATTACAAGAGGAATACTAAAGGACTTCCTTTTCTTATCGAAATATTCAGTCAATTGTACTACTGCATTTTTTGTCAAGGTACTCTCTTCAACATCGTCCTCCGCCTCCTCAACAAATAGTATAGAAGTAACAGCGACTTCATTAGCCTGAATCTGGATCAGTCCAACAGGCGTTTCTAAGTATGAATGATTAAGCATTATATAATTGATATAGACAAAAAACAGTCACCCAAAAAATAAAGTCGCTTCTTGTATGACGCTTTATATCGTTTTCTTTAAATCCCAGTTTTCAATTTCTGTCCCAACTTCACTCAAAAAAGTGGAGCCCAAGGCACCGTCAACTATGCGGTGATCATAGCTCAAGGAAAGTATCATCATGCTACGAATACCAATTGTGTCACCTTGTGCTGTTTCAATTACGACGGGACGTTTTTTGATAGTACCGATAGCAAGTATTGCAACCTGGGGCTGATTGATAATAGGTGTTCCGGTGATACTACCGAAGCTGCCTACATTGGTTACTGTAAAGGTTCCTTCTTGCGTGTCCGACGGTTTCAGGTTATTATTACGGGCATTTTGAGCAGTTGTATTTACCGCTTTGCATAGCCCAACAAGATTTAAATGGTCTGCATTTTTAATAACCGGAACAATTAAATTTCCATTAGATAAAGCAGTTGCCATTCCTATATTGATATTTTTTTTCACGATAATCTTATCACCATCAACAGAACTGTTGATCAATGGATGACATTTTATGACACGCGCAATACATTCAATAAACATGGGTGTAAAAGTAATCTTCGTGTGCTCTCTTTTTTCAAAATCCACTTTTATTTTGTTACGCCATTCTACCATGTTGGTCACATCTACTTCTACAAAACTTGTCACCGTTGCACTAGTATTTTGACTTTCTTTCATATGATGCGCTATCAACTTACGCATCCTGTCCATTTCAATTATTTCTACATTCTCACCTAAATAACGATTAAGTTGCGGTTGTGCGGTCGCTGCGACGGCAGGTTTTTGTTCAACTGATTTTTGAATAGCGGAAGAAGGCTTCTTTCTATTTTCCAAATAGGCTAAAATATCTCTTTTAGATAAACGGCCTTCATTGCCAGTACCAGCAATACCTGCCAACTCATCCGCATTGATCCCCTCTTGCTTAGCTATACTTAAAACTAATGGCGAATAAAAACCATTATTATTTTCTGATGTAATCTCGCGTTCAGATCTAATATTATTTTCCGCGACTGTCCTCTCCATAGGTACATAAGGAATGTTGCTTGCGTTTTCTGTATCAAGATTAGGCACCTGCGTTTTCTGTATGCTTTGCCGATCTGTTAAAGGCTGCTCCTCACCTTGTGTTTCGATAATGGCGATAATGGCTCCTACGGGAGCTACATCATTTTCTTTAAAACGCAATTCTTTAAGGACGCCATTCACGGTGGACGGAACTTCACTATCTACTTTATCTGTAGCAATATCCAAAACGGCCTCATCTTCTTGTACAGAATCTCCTACACTTTTTAGCCATTTTAATACCGTTGCTTCTATAATTCCCTCACCCAATGCGGGCATTGTTAATTCTATTAAAGCCATAGTTTATTTTTATGCGTCATTAATTAAACAAAAAGGACTGCGGAAAAGTACGATTTAGTTTTCAATTGTAAAAATAATACAGCGTTAACCTACTTCCTTAATTAGTAAACGCAATAGATTAAAAGCATTATTGGCTGTAGCTTCCATATTTTTTTCTCTATTATATCTAAATGATAATTTTTGTGTTTTTGTGATAGTTTTATTAGCTACCGCTATCCAAACAGTGCCTACTGGTTTATCCGGACTTCCGCCATCTGGTCCTAGAATCCCCGAAACTGCGATTGCATAATCCACATTGATTATTTCGAGAACATTCTTAGCCATTTCTATTACTGTTTCTTCGCTAACTGCGCCATAGGTTTTAATAGTTTCTTCTTTTACATTTAAAACATTCTCCTTAACACTATTATCGTAACTCACAATAGACCCATAAAAATATCTGGATGCACCAGGTATGGCTGTAAGCAGATGGGCAATATAACCCCCTGTACAGCTTTCCGCCGTTGCTATAGTCTTATTTTTTCGCAATAATAATTGGGCGATGGCCTCAGGAATACTTATGTCTTCATTGGTAATAATGATCTCTGGAATTAGTTCTTGCAATTGATTAAAATATTCATCAATAACCGAGTCACGATTTATCTCTAATTGCTCTGTCAAACGAAGACGTACAATGTTAGCACCAGGAAGATATGCCAACTTTATGCTAGTGGGTAACGAAGTCTCAAAATCTTTTATTTTTTCTGCCAAAAAAGACTCTCCCAGCCCACAAGTAGTAACCGTACGATGACGAATCGGCGTCGCAACAAATCGCTTTTTAAGTTCAGGTAAAATATATGCCTCCATCATTCCTTGCATTTCATAAGGGACGCCCGGCAGGCTAAAAAATATCTTACCCTTCTGCTCAAAATGCATACCCGGAGCTGTTCCTCTAGCATTCTGTATTACTTTACAAGTATTAGGGACTTCGGCTTGTTTATAATTACTTTGTATCATAGGACGATTGTAGCGTGCAAAAATTTGCTGTACATTTTGTAATGCAGCTTCATCGATTATTAACTCCCCATTAAAATATTTATTCAATAAAGGCTTCGTTATATCATCGGCAGTTGGGCCAAGGCCGCCTGTAATAATAATGATATCGGCCACTCTTTGTTCTTCTTCTAAAGTGTTCCAAATATCATCCCATTTATCACCAACAGCAATTCTGCGTTTTACCCAAATCCCTATACTATTTAATGCCTGACCAATCCAAGCACTATTCGTGTCAACAACTTGCCCGATTAACAATTCATCACCAATGGTAATGACAGTAGCGGAAATATGATTCATTCGTTAAGATTATTTAATTAAAATTAAATCGGCACCGTATCTTCTTCTATATAATTTAGGTCTTTGCTAAATGTCTCCTTTAATTTACTCAAAGAAAATAACGCCACCGCAGTAAGGAAAAACAACATGATATATGCGGAAGCAATAATATGAAAATGCGGTACTAAAAGCTCAAAAAGAAACGTAATTGGAATAAGCGAACCTCTTACAAAATTGGGAACAGTAGTTGTTACAGTTGCTCTTATATTGGTGCCAAACTGTTCAGAGGCAATCGTTACAAAATTTGCCCAGTAGCCAACTCCTATACCAATGGCAAAAGCCAGCCAATTCATCTGCTCATTGGAGATGCCTTTAAAACTTAGATAATAGGAACAGGTAATAAGCGTAACAAGACAAAATATTAGAATAACAATCCGTCGAGAACGTAAAATCTGCGCCAAAAATCCGGCAAATATATCGCCCAATGAGATACCTATGTAGGCATACATAATTACAGTGCCAGCGTCCAATGTTTTAGGTGCGCCTAAAGCCTTTCCGATCTCAGGAGATTGTGCCAGTAATATGCCGACAACATACCACAAAGGCATACCAATGAGTATGCAATGCATATATTTCCAAAATCTTTTTTTATTGTTGAATAGCATCCAGAAATTACCTTTTTTCACGTTACTTTTTGCAACATCATTATACAAGCCCGATTCAAAAATGCCCAATCGCAAAAACAGTAAAACAAATCCTAAAACACCCCCAACGATATAAGCATTCCTCCAATCGAAATAATGAGAAATCTCTTTAGCCGCAATGACGCCCAACAGTCCAATTGCTGCCACAATCATTGTACCATAACCGCGTTTTTCTTTACTCATAGTTTCTGAAACTAAAGTTATTCCTGCACCTAGTTCACCGGCTAAACCTATGCCAGCTATAAAACGGACAAATGCATAGGTTTGGGGTCCATGCACGAAACTATTACAGATATTGGCAATGGAATATAATAAAATAGAACCGAACAATACTTTAATCCTGCCAACGCGGTCGCCCATTATACCCCAAAGTATACCGCCTAGTAATAAACCAGCCATTTGCATATTGAGAATATATTCACCTACTTTTCGTAAATCTGTTTCGGGCACACCAATTTCCTGAAGACTTTTTACTCTTACGATGGAGAAAATAAGTAGATCATAAATATCCACAAAATAACCAAGTGAGGCTACGATTATAAGCAGTGCTACATTTCTTTTCAGCGCAGTATTAGATGGCATTTAATTTTTATTTTATCACACAAAATACAACAAATTAAAATTTTAAATGCCTTCAAGAAGAAGAATATTTTCAGTTTTAATATTGAAAAAATATTTCTGTGGCACCATAGCCAAAACGTACATCATACTGATTGACAAAAGTTTTGACCTCTTTTTTTGCCTTAAGGATATGGTGTATTTCTTCGCGCAACACACCTTTGCCTACGCCATGAATAACAATAAGATTGGGTTGCATGTTCGCAACAGCAATCTGATACCATTTTTCAAATTCTTTTAGTTGCATTTGTATGATTTCAAAATTATTCAGTCCTTTCCAATTATTGGAAATCTTCTCAATATGTAGATCTACCACACTGCGGACGGGAGGCAAATGTTCTTTTATTTTAGAGGCATCATATACTTTATAGCCAGCTTTAGAAAGACTACTTAGGTCTATTTTGTTGTCTTCTATTACTTTTTCAGGATAAGTCTCAAAAAGTTGATAAGAAAGAGTGGGCTCACTTTTATCTTTCAGTTCCTCCACCTTTTTAAATACTTGTTTAGGTCTTAGTTTGAGTTCAGTTTCATAAAATTCAGCATGCTTTTTATCCGGTTTTGCCAAGGAAAATTCAACTGAGAAAAGGGGACTATCATTGAGTACCGAAAAATCTAAATCCTGTATATACACCTCTTTTTGTTGGGATATTTCGGCCTTTAGCTCAAACTGTAATTGGCCGTTTGCATCCTGGCGATAATAAAAGCGGAGCATATCATCGGTGTGGTTGACTAAGTAAACTTTAAAATAATCTACCATGTCATCTCCAAATTCATCAAATGAATATTTGGGAATAAAAGTAAGCCAAGCGCCAACGGAAGCTTTGATCTGATTTGTTTGAACTTTTTTTTCTATTGGTATCTGATCAATATACGTTTTGTCAATCTTTTTTTCCGGAATTACTTTTTTTTGAAAAAAGCGATTAAAGTAAGGAAAATCTATTTGATCTGTCTGTATGGGAAAACGCACGCCACGTACTTCTACTATCACCATTTTCTCATTCAATATTTCCTGTACACGGCCTTCTTCATTTGTTTGCAATACTAATATTTCGTCTCCTATTTGATATTTCATGGTGCAAAAATAAACCTTATTGAAATAATATGGAAGTCATATTTAAAGATCCGCCAACAAGATTGTCATTGAAGAAGAAAGGCTCTTCATTTTTTCCTTGCAAAGCCAATGTATAAATGAGTGGATAATAGTGATCAGGAGTCGGAATGGCTAAATGTGCAGCCTGACCAAGCCCCTGATAATTGATAAGTGCATCATGCTCGCGACTCTCAATTTTACTCTTAAATACCTCATTAATCTCTAAAGCCCAATCGTAGCCATAATTTTCCTGATTTAATTTATGCCAATCGACCATTCGAAGGTTGTGAATGATATTTCCGCTACCAATAATTAATACGCCTTTTTTGCGTAGACTTTTCAACTCCCCTGCTAATTGATAATGGTAACTAGCGGGTTTGTGGTAGTCGATACTTAATTGTAAAACCGGAATATTTGCTTCGGGGAAGATATGCCGAATAACTGACCATGCGCCATGATCTAAACCCCAGTCATGATCGAGTCCAACTTGCGTCTTTTCAACAATGGATTTTATTTCTTGGGCTAACGAAGGATTTCCTTCGGCTGGATACTCCACCTCGTATAAAGCATCAGGGAAACCACCAAAATCGTGAATGGTTTTGGGATTTTCCATCGCTGTCACATGGGTACCTTGTGTAAGCCAGTGTGCTGAAATAATGACCACAGCTTTTGGAGATTCTATATTTTGACCAATCAGCTGCCAACTCTTACTGAAAACATTTTGCTCAATACCATTCATTGGACTACCGTGACCGATAAAAAATAAAGGAGTATTCTCCTTTTGCGTTTTTAATTTATCAGTAAAATCTTTAAGAATATGAAGATTGGACATTTGACTTTATTAAGCCTTAAAGTTACGATGATTCATTGACGAAAAAAGCAAGCTAATAAAACTTGCTTTTAAAAAACTTTTAAAAAATGAGCTAAAAATATTTTAATAGGATCTTGCAAATAAAACTCTTTGTGTGCTTGGATTTCCGCTTAAAATGCAATTGCCTTTCTCTTGAGGATTGTTTAATGGAATACAACGTATAGTCGCCTTTGTCAACTCTTTTATTTTATCTTCTGTTTCTGCTGTGCCATCCCAATGTGCAGAAACAAAGCCAGTCTTTTCATCCAAAGTTTTTAGAAATTCTTCCCAAGAATCAACTTTTGTAATATGCTCTTCTCGAAAATCCATTGCCTTATTAAACATATTTTGGTGAATTTCCGCTAACAAATTTTCAACTCTCTCTGCTATATTTTCTAAACTATGGGTCGCTTTTTCTTTAGTATCTCTTCGTGCCACTTCAATTACATTATTTTCTAAATCTCTGGTGCCAATAGCCAAACGAACAGGAACTCCTTTCTTTTCGTGTTCCGCAAATTTCCATCCCGGGCGGCTATTTTCAGTATCATCGTATTTAACACGAATGTTCTTTGCTTTTAAAGCAGCCATTATTTCGTTTACCTTTTTATCGATAACTGTTTTTTGTTCTTCACCTTTATAAATAGGCACAATCACCACTTGGAAGGGCGCAATTTTGGGCGGTAAAATTAATCCTTCATCATCACTATGTGCCATTATTAAAGCTCCAATCAATCGCGTCGAAACACCCCAACTGGTTGCCCAAACATAATCCAACTTATTTTCCTTGTCACTAAATTTAACATCAAATGCTTTTGCAAAATTTTGACCAAGGAAATGTGAGGTTCCTGCTTGTAAAGCCTTTCCGTCTTGCATCAAGGCTTCTATACAATAGGTGTCTTCCGCCCCTGCAAAGCGTTCACTTTCTGTTTTCACCCCTTTTATTACCGGAAGTGCCATATAATTCTCTACAAAATCAGCATATACATGCAACATTTTCTCTGCTTCTATTAAAGCTTCTTCTTTTGTGGCATGTGCGGTGTGACCTTCCTGCCAAAGGAATTCCGCTGTACGCAAAAACAAGCGCGTGCGCATTTCCCAGCGAACGACATTAGCCCATTGATTAACCAAAATTGGCAAATCTCGATAAGATTGTATCCACGTCTTATATGTATTCCAAATAATAGCTTCAGAAGTAGGACGGACTACCAATTCTTCTTCCAACTTAGCTTCCGGATCGACGATTAATTTCCCCTTGTTATTAGGATCTGCTTTTAAGCGGTAATGCGTAACAATAGCACATTCTTTGGCGAAGCCTTCAGCATTTTTCTCTTCTGCTTCGAATAAGCTTTTAGGGACAAATAATGGAAAATAGGCATTTACATGACCCGTATCTTTAAACATCTTATCCAATACATCGCGCATATTTTCCCATAAAGCAAATCCATATGGCTTAATTACCATACAGCCACGCACGGCACTATAATCGGCCAATTCTCCTTTAATTACTAAATCATTGTACCATTGTGAATAATCCTGTGAACGAGATGTAATTTCTTTGCTCATATGTTTTAATAATTGTCTTGTCTCCGTTTAATGATGTTTTTAAAATTAACTTTTTATTACCATAGTGAAATTAAATAATTTTTCTTCCTAAAGTCAAATAATAAGCGCAGCAAAAGTACTAACTTCGTAAGTAAATTTATAATCAATGTTACAAAGTTTTAAATTTTAAGAATTAAACCAAATAAAAACATACGATAAGTAGCAACTTGGTATTTTACTCCGTTTATAAAGTAGCAAAAATTCTATTAAAAGATTAATCATGAAAAATAATTTATTACTCGTTGGTATTGTCTCCCTAATGTTGGGAGGTTGTACTGTTGTGTACCAGTCTGCACCAGGGCAGGATTACGCATATAATAACAGCAGTCCTTCCTATCAAGACCAACAACAGCAAGATAATCAGGAATATAGTGATGATGATGGTTATTCTGATGACTGGGATGCAGACACTTCAGCTAGCCCCGAGCCTAAAATAGACTTTAACAGTGGCGCATACGATGATGGTTATGTCTATAATCCGTCATATTTCGGTTCTAACTTTTATGCTGGCAACCCATTTTGGGGATTAGGACTATATGGAGGCTGGGATTCTTGGGGTTGGAATGGTTATTCTCCTTTCGGATGGGGTCTGGGAGTGGGTTACGGTTGGGGAGGTTACTATGGCTGGGGTAGCATTTACTCTAGTTGGGGAGGTATTTATGGTTGGCCGGGTTATTATGGATGGGGATATAACAGGTGGGGAGGCTACTACGGTGGATATCATAATTGGGGATACGCCCCCTACATTGTTACTCGCGCTCAAAGACATACCGTTCTTACTAGAAGAGGAGAAGTAGTTAATCCTTCTGCGTCAGCTTATGCAAGAAACTCTTCTTCACGTCTTGTTGCTCGCGATATGAATTTGAGTAATACAAGGGGCGTCAGGGCTTATGCTCCGGTAGAACGCAGTAATAATATTTACAATTCCAATAATAGAAGCTATACCCCGTCAACGAGAGGTAATAGAGAATACACCCGACCTGATACACGTAGTTATTCCCCTTCGGAAAGATCAGCGCCTATACGTAGCTACTCTCCTCCAGAAAGGTCAGCACCTACGCGTAGCTATTCACCTCCGACAAGAAGTAGTAGTTCTTACTCCGCACCTTCGCGCAGTTACTCCCCTCCAGCAAGAGGTCGCCGATAATTAAGGGGTATTCTGATATAAAAAGAGGCTGTCTAAACATCAAGCAAATCTTCAACTAATTTATCACAAGGTGAAAGCCGAAAATTTATTCATAAAAAGGGAGAGGTGGCGACGCCATCTCCCTTTTTATGAATAAAGATTATTTAAAAACTATTTCCTAAAATCAGGATTTTCTGTGTCTAGTTTAAAAATAGCATCAGGTTCTTCTAAAAAGCCGCCACAAAATCTGCAGCGGCTATTTTTATACTTAATTGTTTAGTGGTATTAAATATCTGTAGCTTCACCGTAAGCCACTGCGGTCGCTTCCTTAAAGGCCTCACTCATAGTTGGATGCGGATGAATTGCATTTAATATTTAGTGGCCGGTTGTTTACAGTTTTCTGGCAACTACAGCTTCAGCAATTAAATCAGTGACGTTTAAACCAATCATATGTGCACCTAATAATTCACCATATTTGGCATCGTAAATTACTTTTACAAAACCATCGGTCGCTCCTGCGGCGGTTGCCTTACCAGAAGCGATAAAAGGAAATTTACCTACTTTTAATTCATAGCCTGCTTCTTTTGCTTGTGCTTCTGTCATTCCAACCGAAGAAATTTCTGGCTCACAATAGGTACAACCGGGAACATTTCCATAATCAATTCCTTCAGGTTGATGTGCTAATTTCTTTTCATTATAAGCCATGTGTTCAGCCGCATTGATGCCCTCTTTGCTAGCCTTGTGCGCCAAAGCCTGATGTGGGGTACAATCTCCAATAGCATAAACTCCTGCTACATTGGTTTGTTGGTATTTATCTACAATTATTTTCCCTTTCTCTGTTTTGATACCTAACGTTTCTAGACCAATATTTTCAACATTTGCCACGACGCCAGCTGCGCTCAAAACGATGTCGGCATCAATCGTGAATGTGCTGCCATCTTTCTTTTTCACAGTAGATTTTGTACCTGTACCTGAAATATCTACGCTTTCTACGCTTGCGCTTGTATAAATTTCAATGCCTTGTTTTTTGAATTGTTTTTCTAGTTCCTTAGAGATATCTGCATCTTCTACCGGAACAACTCTGTCTGCAAACTCAACAATGGTTACTTTTGTTCCGATGCTGTTGTAGAAGAACGCAAACTCAGTCCCAATAGCACCACTACCCACCACCAACATAGATTTTGGTTGTTCAGATAAAACCATTGCTTCACGGTAACCAATTATTTTTTTACCGTCTTGTGGAATATTAGGTAATACGCGGCTTCTACCACCGGTAGCTATTACGATGAATTTAGCTTCCAAGGTTTGCTTGCTGCCATCTGCGGCGACAATTTCTACCTGAGATTTTGTTTTTAATGTTGCCGTACCCATTACTACATCAATCTTGTTTTTCTTCATCAAGAATTGAACGCCTTTGCTCATTTTTTCGGCTACACCCCGGCTACGTTTTATGATTGCCGCAAAGTCTGCCTCTATTTTTTCGGCCTTTAAACCATAAGCATCTGCATGCTTAAAATAGTTATTTACCTGGGCACTTTTCAACAATGCCTTGGTAGGGATACAACCCCAATTAAGGCAGATGCCACCTAGACTTTCTTTTTCTATAATTGCTACCTTAAATCCTAACTGAGAAGCGCGGATTGCTGCAGGATAACCACCCGGGCCACTTCCAATTACCAATACGTCGTATGCCATATTATTTTGATTATTAATTTTATAAAAAAATTCTTTGCGAAAATAAGACAATTTGCCTTAAGAACGATAAATTAGGAATGAGGAATTATAAAGGGGAATTTTAAAACAAGACCAAAGTTGCTTACCATTTGAAGTACATTAAAATCTACCAATTTGTGGCAGGTTTCGTAATTTTCTTAAGCATTATTTCAAAATATCATGTCCCATTTTATCTCTCTTGGTCTTTAAATACTTCTCATTGTGTTCATTGGGAATAGCTTCTATGGGAACAACTTCCAATATCTCGATGCCATAGCCACTGAGCCCGGCTCTTTTACGCGGATTATTACTCATTAAGCGCAATTTGGTCGCACCTAAATGACGTAATATCTGAGCCCCCACCCCGTAATCCCTTTGATCCGCTTTGAAACCCAATTGCAAATTTGCTTCTACCGTGTCTAAGCCTTCTTCTTGCAATTTATAAGCGTGTAATTTATTTATCAAGCCAATGCCTCTTCCCTCTTGATTCATGTACAAAACAATGCCTGTACCTTCTTTCTCTACCATCTTCATGGCCGCATGCAACTGATCGCCGCAATCACAACGCAAACTACCCATGATATCTCCGGTCAAGCAACTCGAATGCACACGTGTAAGTACAGCATCTCCTTCCTTCCACTCCCCTTTGATTAATGCTAAATGTTCGGCTGCATTGTTCTTTTCTTTAAATGCAATCAAAGTAAAATCACCATATTTAGTAGGCATTTTTACACGAACTTCCTCCTGGATTAAAGAATCAGTTTTTAATCGATATTCAATCAAATCCTTAATAGAAATAATTTTTAAATTGTGTTCTTTTGCCACAACTTCCAGTTCTGGCAGACGTGCCATTGTTCCATCTTCATTCATAACTTCCACTAAAACACCAGCGGATTTAAACCCGGCCAGACGAGCCAAATCCACAGCAGCTTCCGTATGACCCGTTCGGCGCAAAACACCCCCATCCTTAGCTCTTAGCGGGAAAATATGTCCCGGTCTTCCAAAATCTTCCGGCTTTGTATTTTCGCCCACGAGTGCCAATATGGTTTTTGCACGATCATGTGCACTAATACCCGTTGTGCACCCATGACCCAATAAATCAATGCTGATCGTAAAAGGTGTTTCGTGCAATGCCGTATTTTTGGGTACCATTAAAGTCAAATCCAACTTATCTGCAATGGATTCAGCAACAGGCGCACATATCAAACCTCGCCCGATTTTACTCATGAAATTGATTATTTCAGGAGTAATATTATCAGCAGCAGTTATAAAATCACCTTCATTCTCACGATCTTCATCATCCACGACAATTACCAATTTACCATTTTTGATGTCGTCAATCGCACTTTCAATCGTATCCAACATATATTTTTTTTTGTTAAAATAAATAATTGACAAAGTTACAACTTATTAAGATATTAGTAAAAGTTAAAAAGGATGCTTTAACTTTTCGTAGGTTTGTATACATAAAATAAAACAATGGCGCTGCGCAAAAAAATCAATCCATTTTCGCATACCAATAACGACACTGGTTTTGGATCCAAAGGCGACAATTATGGCGGAAGGTTTATCAACAAAGACGGTAGCTATAATTTACGCAAACAGGGCATACCACTTAGAGAACGTTTTAGTATTTTCCAGGCAATGCTTGATATGCCAAGATGGAAGTTTATTGCTACGCTGGTTCTTTGTTATTTAGCGGCCAATGTTTTTTTTAGCTTAATTTATATACTCATTGGTATTAATGGATTTCAAGGCTTTATAAACAAGAGTAATTGGAGTAAGATAAAAGAGATTTTTTTCTTTAGTACGGAAACCTTTACCACCGTAGGCTATGGTCGAATAAATCCTATAGGGGATGCCGTAAACTTAGTAGCTGCTTTTGAAGCGATGATAGGTTTTTTATCATTTGCCATTGCGACCGGTTTATTATACGGACGTTTTTCAAAAGCCAAGGCACATATCAGTTTTAGCCACCACGCAGTGGTAGCTCCTTACAAAGATATTACAGCATTGATGTTTCGATTAGCAACCCATAAAAACAAACACTCTCTTACCGATGTAACCATTAAAGTGAATCTTAGTTTACTGCTAAATGAAAATGGAGAATCTACCTATAAGTTCTACGATTTACCGCTTGAACGCAATCGCGTAGATTCATTGATGATGAACTGGACAGTAGTGCATCCAATTGATGAGAATAGTCCCTTACTAGGGCTCACGGTAGAAGACATGCAAAACTTAGACTTCGAATTGTATATACTCATAAGAGGCTTCGATGATGTATATTCCAGTAATGTGTTGAAACGAACATCTTATACTTTTGATGAAGTAATCTTTAATGCCAAATTTGTCCAAATGTATCACGAAAGCGACGATGGTAAAACGACTCTCCTGGATTTGGATAAATTAGGTAAGTATGAATTGTTGGATTCTTAAGTATGAAGAAGGCATTTTTAATTTAAGTACCAACTTCTTTTAAGAAATTATTTTGAGATTGTTTTCCTTTGCTCATCTTGAAGAGCAAAGCAGCCAACTTTGTAAGCAACAGACAATCGAAACAGCCTTAAAGAATATATCGGCGGCTCTTTTTGACGATTAAACCATTCTCTGTTTTAATGCTTCGTACAAAGAAATACCAGTAGCGACCGAGACGTTTAAAGAATCGAAATCACCTTTCATGGGAATTGAAAACTTAGCATCTGCTGCCTTGGAAATATAAGACTGTACTCCATTTTCTTCGCCACCCATCACAATACAACAAGGATCTTTAAGGTCCAACTCAAATAATTTCCGTTCTGCATCCATCTCACTGGTAAAAACTTTTATACCATTCAAATGCAATTCGTCAACTGCTTTAAGTAAACTGTTTACCCGACAGATCTGTATTTGTTCCAATGCCCCAGCGCTGCTTTTTATGGCGTCTTCATTTAAAGCGCCTACACCCTTATCGGGAATAATGATTGCATGTGTGCCGGTGCATAAGGCACTTCGTGCAATTGCACCAATATTACGTACATCGGTAACCCCATCGAGCATTAACAGTAAAGGCGTTTCACCTTTATCATTTATCCAATCAATTATTTGCTGCAAATCCTGATAGACCACCGAAGACTTAAAAGCAACCACACCTTGATGGGCGGTATTGGTCAGACTATTCAATTTTTCCATTGGTACATGTTGCACCGGGATATTTAACTGGTTTGCCTTGTGCCGAATCAAATTGATGGCTTCTCCAGTAGCGTTTTTAAATAATAATATTTTATCAATATTATCACCAGCTTTCAAAGCCTCTGTTACCGGATTGCGACCGACAATAATATTTTTTTTTGGCTGATAATGATTTGTCTGCTTTTTATAAAAGGGCATGGTATATTGTTATGTTGCGCTAATAATTTATTTGATTTATCTATCTATTTATTTCGTCCTAAAGTTACACTTCTATTTTTAAAAGACGGCATCATTAGGGACGCTCTGTGAAGCCCCAAAATTATCCCTACACGGTTTACGTTTTCTCAATAAAATTGCGTAAGATCAGTTCACCCGTTGCAGCACTCTTTTCTGGATGAAACTGCACTCCGTAAAAATTATTTCTATGTAGTGAGCTACTGTAGGGCTGAATATAGTTGGTTTTGGCGATTGTATGTTTGCCTATAGAAGCATAGTAACCATGCACTAAATAGATGAAGCTGTCTTCTCGTACTCCATCAAATAGTGGGGTTCGCAAATCATAAATATTATTCCAGCCAATCTGGGGCACCTTAAAGTCTTTTGATTGGAATTGTTTGACTTCTTCATCGAAAATGCCCAAACATTCGGCATTGCCTTCTTCACTGCGCTTGCACATCAATTGCATGCCTAAACAAATTCCCAAGACAGGCTGCGTAAGATTTTTAATAAGCGAATCCAAATCTCTTTCACGCAAATATTTCATGGCACTGCTTGCCTCTCCCACCCCCGGAAAAATGACTTTATCCGCACCTTTAATTTCTTCAAAGTCATCTGTAACGACAGCTGCGAAGCCAATACGCTCTAATGCATACAAAACAGACTGTATATTACCAGCATTATATTTTACAATGGCTATTTTCATCCGTTATTGGTTGTCTGTTATATTTTAAAATACTTTTTATAAAATAGATTGTAAAAAACTGGCAGTTTCTTTTTCTATCCCCTTACCTCCGCTCAATGCTTTTATATAAGCGCTGCCAATAATGGCCCCATTTGCATTCTTACATACGGTTTGAAACGTTATTCTGTCTTTCACACCAAAACCCACTAATATAGGGTTTTTCAAACTGAGGTTTTGCAAATGACGTAAATAACTTTCTACCAAAGAAAAATCCTTTTCATTACCCGTAGTTGAAGAAGAAGAAACGGCATACAGAAATCCGGTACTTAATTCATCTAATTTTTTAATACGCTCTTCAGAGGTTTCAGGAGTAACTAAGAAAATAAAATCTAATCCATGTTTTTTAATAATCTTGCCGTAAGAAGTTTCAAATTCATATGGAGGCAAATCGGGTAAGATTAATCCATCTACACCAACTTTTGCGGCATCCTCACAAAATTTTTCAAAGCCATATTGCATTACAGGATTCATATAGCCCATTAAAATAATGGGTATCCGAATGGCCTCTCTGCAGTTCTGCAATTGCTGAAATAATAATTCT
>NZ_JBNQGD010000406.1:15605-17358 GCF_050436765.1 Arachidicoccus sp.
GCCACTCGACACCGTCTAGCCCGTGACCCGCCCGGGCCCACCCCCCCACGGCCACGCTGATCAATCACCTCTCCATCTGCCAACGGGTCGCTGTAAGGCATACCTAACTCTATCAAATCTGCACCATTATTTTGCAAGGATTTCATTACATCTATAGTGCTGTTTAACTCTGGAAAACCCGCGGTGCAGTAGACATTCAGAACTTCTTTGTTTTTTCTACTAAATAATTCCTGTATACGACTCATTTAATTATTTTTAAAATATACTTATAATTTTTTATACAACATTTCTTTCCCACCATTCATCCATTCTTCTTTTAAGATACTTAGAACAACGCTATCTCTTCGTCCACCATCTGCCGAAGGAACATTTTTTCTCAAAACACCCTCTACGGTGCAACCTATACTTTTCATAGCGGCGATGCTTCTTTCGTTTAGAGAATGTGCCCTCATTTCTATACGTTGGACACCCAATTCTTCAAACGCAAACTGAAATAATAAAAATTTTGCGTGTTTATTTAGACCTGTTCCTTGAAATTTACTTCCATAAAAAGTGTAACCTAGAAACAAATTGCCATAGGCATTATCAATATTGTAGAAGCGCGTACTACCCGCATATTCTTGTTTTATTTTATCAAAAACAATAAATGCATATTGTGTATTATTTACCCTATTTGCCAAAGTATCGGCAATATATTTTTCAAGTTTTTCTTCTCCTGCTGCACTTAACTGAGAATATTGCCACAACATGGGATCTTCCGTTGCAGATAGATGCCTTAAATTGTCTACATCCATAGGAATAAAAGGACGCAGCAATACACGCTGGTCTTCTAAAACATGATCTTTCAAAAAATCGAACTGCATATATTTGAAATTATTGAGGTAAATGCTTCAAGTAAGTGTCCATATCTTTATCTCCCCGCCCACTTAAGCAAAGCACCACGACGTCTTTCTTTGTCAAATTTAATTTACGTAATCCAGCTAATGCATGCGCACTTTCTAATGCAGGTATAATACCCTCTATACGCGTCAGATTAAATGCTTCTTGCAATGCTTCTTCATCTGTTGCACTTAGAAAAATACCTCTGCCAGATTCAAACAAATGTGCATGGAGTGGACCGATACCAGGATAATCCAATCCCGCCGAAATACTGTGTGGTTCTATTACCTGACCATCAGCTGTCTGCATTAAAATACTCTTGCTGCCGTGCAAGACACCAGTTGTGCCTAATTGTGTTGTGGCCGCACTTTTGCCGGAATGTACACCCAATCCGGCCGCTTCTACGGCAACCAGTTTTACATTTTCTTCATTCAAATAATGATAGAAAGTTCCGGCCGCATTGCTTCCTCCACCTACGCAAGCAACTAAATGCGTAGGTAATTCACTACCAGTTTTTTCTTTTAACTGCCAGCGGATCTCTTCACTAATAATACTTTGAAAGCGCGCCACCATTTCCGGATAAGGATGCGGACCAACCACGCTACCGATTACATAATGTGTATCTTCGGGATTATTGATCCAATCTCTGATGGCTTCATTAGTAGCGTCTTTCAATGTCTGACTGCCGCTTTTCGCAGCGACAACTTTTGCTCCCAACATTTTCATGCGAGCAACGTTCGGGGCTTGACGTTCGATATCTACTGAACCCATGTATACGATACATTCCAACCCCTTCAAGGCGCATACGGTTGCCGTAGCAACGCCATGCTGACCTGCACCGGTTTCTGCGATGATGCGCTTTTTGCCCAACCTT
>NZ_JBNQGD010000407.1:0-3111 GCF_050436765.1 Arachidicoccus sp.
AAGCTAACCCTTGACCCGCCTGAATGGATATTAATTTTCTAAAATACGCAATTTGGCATAATTCAGCATTATTTTCTTCTCTCCATTTAATTTAAAATGAACAGTTGCAATGCGGTTATGTGCTGCCCCTTCCATTTTGATAACAGTACCGAATCCGAATTTTAAATGCTCTACTTTATCTCCTTCAGCCAGATTACTTGTATCGCTGGGGGTAAAATCCGCTTGCGGTTTATGTTCTATTATTTTGGCCGTAACCGGCGGCTGAGAAGGCAAAGCACTCGGCTTAGTATTTAATTTTTTCGCAGGCGGTGGTCCATATCTTTTCTCTGCAGATTCTGAAATTCTATTGTCAAAATTGGAATTGCGCTGTTGAAAACCATTACTAAAATTATTTGCATTAAATGAATTGCCCGCAGAACTTTTGTCGACAAAAGATGGTGGCATTTCTTCGATAAAGCGGCTTGGATCATTTTGAACCAAATTGCCAAAACGGTAACGTGTATTGGCATATGTAAGCCATAGTTTTTCCTTGGCGCGTGTAATGGCTACATAGAATAAGCGCCTTTCTTCTTCCAGTTCTTCTCTTGTATTGATACTCATGCCACTGGGAAAAATACTTTCTTCCAACCCACCCACAAAAATTATAGGAAATTCTAATCCTTTTGCTGCGTGAATGGTCATAAGTTTTACTACGTCGGAATCTTCTTCATTTTTATCGGCGTCGGTAAGTAGTGTGATTTGTTGTAAATAAGTGCCAAGGGACATCGCATTCTTGGCCGTTTCGGTATCTGTATTTTCCAATAAGATTCCGTCTTCGTCAATCTGCGCAAGATTTTCTTGCTGATCGACCCATTCCCTGATAGAGTTGAGTAACTCCTGAACGTTTTCATAGCGTGCCAGACCCTCGGTGGACTTGTCGGTAAACAGTTCTTTTACCAAATTAGTATGTTTCCCTACTTGCATCGCGACTTCATAAGCATTATTTTCTTTTAATAGAGACTGAAAATAACGCACCATTATAACGAAGTTTTGAATCACTTCTAACGTATGTCCTTTAAAGCCAAACTCCTGGGCACGCGTTAACGCTTCCCAAAAAGTGAATCCTCCTTCGTTTGAAGCTGTCAATAGTTTTTCAGTAGTTGTTTTGCCGATTCCTCTGATAGGATAATTTATGATGCGCTTAAGGGCTTCTTCATCGCGTATATTAGCAATAACGCGTAAATAGGATACAAAATCTTTTATCTCTTTTCTTTGATAAAAACTAAGCCCGCCATATATTTTGTACGCGATACCTGCTCTTCTTAAATTCTCCTCAAAAGAACGGCTTTGTGCATTTGTACGATAAAGTATTGCAAAGTCTTTATTGTAATAATGATTGCGTAGCTTTTGTTCTTGAATGGTGGTGGCGACGTACTTTCCTTCATCATTATCTGTCATGGTACGCACGAGATTTATTTTTTCGCCATCTGCATTATCGGTCCATAAATCTTTTGGTATTTGATTCTTATTATTTTGAATAATGGTATTTGCTACATTTAAAATGCTTTTGGTGCTGCGATAGTTTTGTTCCAGCTTTACGATTGTTACGTCATCGTAATCTTTCTTAAAGAGTAAAATGTTTTCGATCGTTGCACCTCTAAAACTATAAATGCTTTGGGCATCGTCGCCCACGACACAAATGTTTTCGTGCGCGGCTGCCAATAATTTAGTGATTTGATATTGTACTGGATTTGTGTCCTGATACTCATCAATTAACACATATCTGAATTTATGCTGAAACTTGAGCAACACTTCGGGAAAGGTATGCAGCAGTTCATACATTTTAAGTAATAAATCATCAAAATCCATTGCCCCATTTTTAAAACAACGTGCGGTATAGGCCTTATAAATATTGGCAATGGCAGTCCTGTTGGACCGAATATCTTCTTGTTGTAAATAATAATCTTGTGCATATTCCAACGGGCCGATCAACGCATTTTTCGCTTGTGAAATACGACTGAGTACTACACTTGGCTTGTAATGTTTTTCGTCTAAATCCATTTCTTTTACGATTGCCTTTATGACACTTTTGCTATCATCCGAGTCGTATATTGAAAAATTGCTCGGATAGCCTAAACGATGCGCTTCGCCACGCAAGATGCGCGCAAATACACTGTGAAATGTGCCGATATATAAGTTACGTGCTTCATTACCACCCAACATTTTTTCGATACGTTCACGCATTTCAGCGGCGGCCTTGTTGGTAAATGTAAGTGCTAAAATATTGAAAGCATCTACGCCATTGGCCATTAAATGGGCAATACGTGTGGTAAGTACTTTTGTTTTGCCACTGCCGGCCCCGGCTACGATCATTAACGGGCCATTAATATGGGTGGCGGCTATATATTGTTTTTCGTTAAGTCCTTGTAAGTAATCTTGCATAAGGGGTGCAAGTTACTAAAATTGAAAAGCAAAAATGAAGATGTGGAAAATGAAACAAGCGTATTTGTAAAAACTTGAGATAAACTAAAAAGCATTGCGGACATAACTTAGTGATGATCCAGAAAATTTTCTAATATGTTGCTCTGTTCTTTTTGTCAAATAAACTAATAATGGCTTTCATAGCGCCCAGAAAACTAACTTGCCGTAAAGTTTCCACGATTCCTTTAGTGAAACCTCCCTTATGTTTTTTCCCTGCAATAATGGACGCAACAATGCCCCCAATTATAATTTGAATGGAATTGAAAGACTCATCGGTTATTTTTGTTTTTTTGAAAAAGGGAACAACGGAACTGAGAGAAGCCTGCAATGCCTGCTTTGGGATTTGAGTGGTGTCAAATTTTATTTCACTTTCTCTTGCTTTGATGCAGCGTTTTAATCTTAAAATTTCTGCATCTAAGTCATCCATATTATTAATAAAAGACAAGTCTCTGTTTTTATTTTTTAGCAGGTTCATCATTTTCTTCTGTTTTATCTAAAATAATATCAATAATACCTCCCATGAACTTACGCATAATTTTCTGGCGATATTTCACGACAAATACTAACGCGAGAATAAATAGTAGCGTAACCACACCAAAACCTGCATAATAATTATTGAATAAATCTCCGAGAAGGAAACCAACCATTATG
>NZ_JBNQGD010000408.1:0-6282 GCF_050436765.1 Arachidicoccus sp.
GGTTCTTTTTGTTTTTGGCGATAAAGCCGGGAACAAGAAAAATATCTTCTTGTGAATCGTTTAATTTTTCTTTGATCAATTTGTTGGTTTCTGCAAATTTTACTTCGGCAGCTCCAAATTTTGAATTGGTTAAAATTAGTTCACTTGAATCAAGCCAGCTATGTTTTAAACCGATAGATTGAAAATGAGCGGAGATGATTTTGCTCGATAATATTTCTCCAAAACTTAGAATTCGATCTTTAGTTGCAGGAGAAAATTCTTTAAGATGACACACACTATCCGCTATCTCTTCTATTTCATTGAACAATTGCATTATCCCACTAAGACAAGCGCTTTGCGTTGTTACAGGTACTAATCTTTTTGCTTCGTTCAAATGATGATTTAGCAAACTCTGTAATAGTGATTTGTAATTTTCATCGGCATTTGAAGCAGTGTTGCCAATATGAAGCAGTTGATTGGTAACGCCGCTCATTGCGGAAACAACAATTATTTTCTTACCTTCTTGAGCAGCGGCCACAATAGCGGCAACCTTCTTGATATTATCTGCGTTTGCGACGGAAGAACCGCCAAACTTGAATACGCGCATGAGAAATTTGTGTTTAATAATTTAATTGAGAATAAATAAGATTCTTAGAAAAAACGGCAAAACGCCCAGAGGATGATATAGTATATTGCTAACCCTTTACAGGGTTGAAATAATAATCGTAATGATGGTCCCGGAGGTCATCAAAAAAGAAGAGGTGATATTTGTTTTACGATTATTCATCTGTCGAATATGGGTGTAAATTAGTCCACGAATTTAATATGAACAAATATTTTTTTAAAATATTTATTCCTGATTTTCTAATCCCCAGTTATTCCTTAGTTGTTGCAAACGTTCGTTAGTAGAGGTTTTGCGCGGATAGTGTCCCGCGAGTTTCTTCTGACGATATGCTTCATAAAGGCTTACTGCACAAGCTACAGAGATGTTTAAACTTTGTATGATTCCGACCTGGGGAATTAAAAAATTACCGTCACAAAGAGCCAGCATTTGATTACTTACACCTTTTCGCTCGTTGCCAAAAATAAGGGCGATTTTTTTTCTAAAATCTACATCATATAGGTCAATTGCATCAGAAGCGAGATGCGTTGCCATCAATTTAAATCCATTTTCTTTGAGGTCTTGTACGCAATCCAAGACGTTATCAAAGTTGTGAATTGTCAGCCATTTCCATGCACTACTGCTACTACGTGTCCCCAATTCTTTGCCAAATTTTGGGTGTAACGGGATAGTGTGGTTTAAAATATAAATATCCTGAATACCCACTGATTCGCAGGTGCGTAATACGGCCGAAATATTATGTGGGTCTTGCACATTTTCAAATACAATCGTCAAATCAGTTTGACGATTATTAAAAACATTCTCCAATTTTTTCCGGCGTTCAACAGTCATAATAAAGAAGCGGCTTTTATTGTTCTATTTACGTAGATGTTGGGCGGTTGCGTCTAAAGAATCATAAAACTGTTCGCCGTATTTGCGAATGATAGAATCTTTTAGGAATTTATAAACCGGTACTTTGAGTGATTTTCCGAGTTTACAAGCGGCCTTACATAAATCTTCACGCGGCTCATAATTTACATATTCCAAGTCCTCGTCTTGTTTGCTTTTTTGAATTTTAATCGGAAACAAATGGCAACTTATCGGCTTTTTCCAATTTACTTTTTTATCATTGTAAGCCTGTTCTATCGCACACTTTACAATGCCCTTCTCATCGCGAAAACCATAAGCGCAAATTGCCTGATTGACGGTAGGAGTAACCCAACCAAAGTTCTCATCGAAGACATACTTGCCTTGCTTTTCAATTTCGGCTATTCCTTCGGGTGTCATATATTCTTTTACGATCTCATAATAATTGTCTAATTCTTTTAATTCATTTTCTTCTAAAGGCGCGCCTGCATCCCCATCTTCGCAGCAGGCACCTTTACATTTGCTAAGGTCGCACACAAACTGTTCGCTTATTACCTCGTCACTAATTAGCGCATTGTCAATTACAATCATCGTATGAATATTTGAGATAGCAAAGATAATAATAACGTTGCACTATATGAGGGTAGAAAGGGCCCAAATTATTTTTTCGATTGTAAAAACCAAGGTTATTTGTTTTACCGTAAATGATGGAGTAAACTTTTTAAAACAAAAAAATATAATGGTTTACAAGATTATAGATGGTCTATTATCAATAGGTTAAAGACTATTTATTTACAAAGAATTTTTTTAAAATATAAAAACAAAAATTATGAAAGTTCCAAAAATTAAAGCGATTTTAGTAGTATGCGTTGGCTTATTAGTAGGTTCAACATCATTTGCGCAAAAAGTGAAAACGGTAGGCGGTGCTGCTATGTATCCCTCAAAAAACATCATTCAGAATGCTGTAAACTCAAAAGACCATACGACTTTGGTAGCAGCTGTAAAAGCTGCCGGGTTAGTTCAGACTTTGGAAGGTAAAGGCCCTTTTACTGTCTTTGCTCCTACCAATGAAGCTTTTGATAAATTGCCAGAAGGGGCAGTTGCCAATTTGGTAAAACCGGAAAATAAAGCTTTATTGACTAAGATTTTGACCTATCATGTTGTTCCCGGGAAAATTAGCGCTAAAGATTTAATGAAATGGATCAAAAAGGGGCATGGCAAAACAACGCTTAAAACCGTGGAAGGTGAAAATATTGCAGTTATGCAGAATGACAAAGGTATTTGGTTGGTGGATGCGAAGGGTAATAAAGCAATGATTACCATTGCCGACGTAAACCAATCCAATGGGGTAATACACGTAATAGATAAGGTATTAATGCCTTAGGGACCAGTGTAGGGAACTATATATTCAGACAACCAAGAAAATAGGTGAGCATTTTATGTGCTTGCCTTTTTTATTGTTAATCTGAGTTTCACTAACTTGCGTAGATAGATTATTTCATAGGTTATTTCTACATGAAATAATATTTATTTGCCCTATAAAGTAATTTCGGATACTGAATTAACTGGGAGAGTTTGCCATTTGTTTTACCTCTTAACATAATTGCAAAAAAGATGCAGAGAAAATTATTTTTTATATTATTGGCCGCTTTGGTGATGCTCTCTAATATTTGTAGGGCGCAAAATGAGATTAAGCCAGAAATAATCAATTATTCTAATAGAGATTATAAGGGGGAGGGTCAAAATTGGTCTATTACGCAAGACGAAAATCATTTGTTGTATTTTGCTAATAATATGGGGATGCTTGTTTTTGGTGGTCAGAATTGGAGCTTGTATGAGCTACCTAAACAAAAAATAATCAGAAGTATAGCTTCGGACCAAAAAGGCAGAATATATACAGGCGCATTTGGAGAATTTGGCTACTGGGAAAAACAACCATTTGGAGATTACAAATATCATTCTTTAAACAATTTAATTGCCGACTCTATTTTTAATGAAGAGGAAATATGGAAAATTATCCCCAGACAGGAAGATGTGCTATTTCAATCTTTTTCACATATTTATTTTTATAAGAATAACGAGATAAGATCCATTGCGGCACCCGGGACTATCATGTTTACTTTTCTTGTGCGTGATAAATACTATGTGGATGTGTTGGGCAAAGGTGTTTATTACATAGATGAAAATTACAAATTGGCACCACTTTCCAAAAGTGATTTACTAAATAATTTTAAAATCAATTTTATACTGCCATATGCTAATAATAATCTATTAATTGGTACAGAAAAGAATGGTATATATATGTTTGACGGAAATAGTTATTCTTCTTTTAGGGCCGAGGATGAAATTTATTTAAAAACAAATGAAATAAATAACGGGATTCAGTTAAGCGATAATTTGTATGCTATAGGAACGATTTCTGGCGGATTGATTATTATTGATGCTTTTGGTAAAACTATTAGTAAAATAAATCAAGGGAATGGGTTGCAGAATAATACTATTTTGAGTCTTTTTAAAGATGACGCAAATAATTGTTGGTTAGCGCTAGACCGAGGAATTAGTCAAGTTGTATTAAAGTCTGATGTAGAATATTATAATGACATAAAAGGAAAAGTTGGAACAATATATTCTATGACGGTATTTCAAGGCCATATTTATGTCGCCTCTAACCATGGTTTGTTTAGAGCGCCCTTTACCAATTTGGCGTCATTTGACATAGATAGCCTGGAACGATTTGCTAATATTTCGAATCAATCTTGGGATTTAAAGGTGATTGATAATCAGCTTTTTTGTGGAAATAACTCAGGCACATTAGTTATTACAGGCAGCAACTATAAGTGGCTTTTAAGTTCTTCAGGTGGATGGGATTTGGAGCCCGTCAAAGATAACAGGAATATTTTGTTGCAAGGAACTTATAATGGTATAGCTGTTTATAAAAAGGATAAAGCTGATTGGTATTTTTCAAACTTTTTAGCTGGGGTCGGATCTTTTCCAATTAAGATGTTGCGCATTGATTCGTCGGGTTTAATATACGTAATACATGCCTACAAAGGTGTATATATTATCAAGCCGTCAGCAGACTATTCCAGAGCAGTTTTTATTAGAGAGCTTTCTCGGGCCAAGGGTTTTCCAGCCCACGGCAGAATGTCTTTTTTCAATTATAAAAATCAGATTCTGCTCAATAGCGAGAATGGGATATTTAAATATGATTTTAATACAGATAGCTTAATTGCCAAGAATGAACTTAAGCAAGAATTTCAAGAATATTTTACTTCCAAAGTTATTATCAACGATAGTGCTTATGGTTATTGGTTAATTAGGGGTACGGGTTCAGTAACCTACAAAAATAATAAGTCAGGGGCATTTCAGTTTTATCCATTTAATTCAAAGATATTCAGCCTGGTGTCCGGAGCGGAAAATATAATTCCATTCACGAATGAAATAAGCTTTGTATGTGGTGAAGAAGGATTTGCCGTAATCAACAAAAATCGTTTCAGTAGTAAATCAGAATTTCCAGCTACTATCATCACGCAGGTTTTTATTTCAAATAAGAGTCATTATTATTCTTTGGATAGCAATAGTATTGAAAATGGTAACCAGATCTATTTAAAGTATAGTCAGAATAGTATACTGATAAAATATGAATTACCTGTTTATTTTAAGGATGTAAAGTTTAGTTATTCCTTATCAAGCAATGACACTGATAATTGGGGTGAATGGACGACCAACTCTGAAAAAGAATTTTCTAATTTAAACCCGGGTAAATATTCTTTTAAGGTAAAAAGCAACCTATCTGATGGTTATGCAACGATAATAATTGAGGTGGCCAATCCTTGGTATTTTTCTACAGTTGCCAAAATTTTATATGTTATAATGCTTTTTGCCATCCTATTTCTTTTTTACAAATGGCATAAAAAACGACTTAATCGACAACATAATACCCTTACATTAAAATTAGAAGAAGCGCTATTGATGCAAATGCAAAAAAATGAGAATGAAATACTGAAGCTAAAACAAGAACAATTGTCGAGTGAAGTGGTACACAAAAGTGAAGATCTAGCCACATTAGCAATGGACCTTATCAAAAAGAAAAATGTGCTAAAAAGAATCAAAGAGCATTTAGATGAATTAAGGACTTCAAAAAATCAAGCAGTTATTCAAGCGCAATTGCAAAAGCTTTCTAAGTCCTTAGATAGGCATATTAAAGATGAACAGAATGAGTGGCATTTGTTTGACAACGGATTTAATAAAGTACATGAAGAATTTTTTGCCAAGCTTTTAAAACTATTTCCAAGCTTAACCGCTCAAGATTTGCGTTTGGCCGCTTATTTGAAAATGAATCTAACTACCAAGGAAATCGCTCCGCTTTTAAACATTTCTACACGAGGGGTAGAAATAAAGCGCTACAGATTGCGTAAAAAAATGAATTTAGATGAACATGAAAATTTGAGTGATTTCATGGTAAAGCTTTAAAAGTTGAATAAATTCTAGTTCGTTACTATATTGTTAATGAAAAATATATACTAACGATCATTATTTAACTGAAATTTTATAAATATTATTCTAATATTTGTTAATCATTTATTTAAATATAGCAATTAATATTAATGATGTATTATTGAGTAGGTAATTTTTTCTTTAACTTAATTTTTGATGTAGTGTTGATGTGTTAAATAATTTGTAATTGGGGTCGCAGTATTGTTAATTTTGGTTAGTCAAACAGGACAAAGATGTTCTGTTGCAACATTTCAATTTCAAATTATTTAATTTATGAGAAGAGCCAGACTTTTATTCTTATTAATATTTTTTGCGCCCCTAATATCAATTGGGCAGCA
>NZ_JBNQGD010000409.1:0-1443 GCF_050436765.1 Arachidicoccus sp.
AAATCGTATGTCTGATAATCAAATAGTTAAGTCCAAATCGTGTCAAACTCAAGAAGAATAAACGTATTTTCATATTGTCCCGTCTTTTTCAATTCTGCTATCACCCTCCCTATCTGTTCATCTACAAAAGAAATCGACCCTGCATAAGCAGCTCTGGAGGCCTTTATTTCAATATCAGGAAAAATGGCAGAAGATGCCTCAGGCATCTTTGACATAGATGTTTTTTTGTTTCTGTATTTTTGTTGCGCCCATTCACCTACCTGAGGTATAGGAATATCCAAACTTTCATAATAATCCATCCAACGTTTTGGCGCGTCAAATGGTGGATGCGGTCTTTGAAAAGAAAGTTTTAAAAACCAAGGACTTTGTTCCGGACTGTTTTTTAGAAAGTCAATTGCTCTGTCTGCAGTCCAATGAGTAGCATGCAATTCATCTGCGTAAGGAAATGGAATACCACCACGGTTATCATTATAGCTCAACCCTGTAGCGTTAATATCTTTGCCCGGTGCAACTCTATGAAACCAAGCTTCATAATCACATATAAAACCATTCTTATTTTTGGTATACCACCCTTCTTCCAAGTTAATGGTCTTATAGCCCTGTGTGTTGCGCGGAGGGCCAAAATGATTTTTACCCGTAACAATTGTATCATAACCCATTTCCGAAAAAAACTGAGGCATGGTTAGGCGATAATATTGAGCAATATTATTCATGTAGCCTAACATTCCATGATTCCAGGGCGTAAGTCCTGTAAGTAAACTCGTACGTGCCGGTGTGCAGGAGGGAACAGCACAGTAAAAGTTAGAGAAACGTGCACCTTCTTTTGCCAGGGAATCAATATGAGGCGTTTTAATCCAAGCTGAACCAGCACAACTCAAATAATCGCCACGATGCTGATCATCCATAATAAAGAGGATATTCGGACTGCTTGTCCCCTTGTCCGATTTTCTTATAGATGCTGTAACGGGGTTATCGTCCCAATCTGTTTTAAAATTTCCCAATCCAGAAGTTGCTAAAGGAAATAAAGCGAGACCGCCAAGTCTTTTGAATGCTTCTTTGCGGGATATTTTATTCTTATCTTTTTCTTTTTCTGAGTTCATAATTTGATATTTACTATTAAGTAATGAATTTCTGTTTTACAACAACACTTTTAATCAAGACACGTCCATCTCGTTAAATTATCCAATGAAAATGTAAGAAAGCAGTCGTCCCCATCTGCCGCCAGTGAAATCCCGAAGGTCGGGGTGGCTGCTGCCCGTTACAAAATTAGGAGGTCAATAATGAAAAGCTCATTATGAATGCCATATTAAAAAATGGTTGGCTATTGAGAAACAATTTTTGCATGTTTTTTTATATTAATTGCAGGCACTTATTTCCCCTTAACCTCTCTTTAATATTTTTGCGGCATCTGTTTGTTTATACTTTTTAATCAAGTCATTTAAA
>NZ_JBNQGD010000410.1:0-16662 GCF_050436765.1 Arachidicoccus sp.
AATGTTGAGTATCCAGATCCCCAAAAAATGGTAGATGAGGTTCATGACATGCATGCTCACATGGCCATTTCAATCTGGAGTTCTTTTGGCCCCCAAACAAAACAGTATCGCGCATTGGATAGTATCGGCGCGCTGATGAATTTTAAAACTTGGCCATTATCCGGTTCTGAATTGTGGCCGCCCCGCCCCGATTATCCCTCAGGCGTAAGAGTATATGATGCCTACAATCCAAAGGCTCGTGACATATATTGGAGATATCTAAAGCGTCTTTGGCTCTTAGGAATAGATGCTTGGTGGATGGATTCCACTGAACCCGACCATCTTGACTTCAAGCCATCAGACTTGGATGAGAAAACATACCTCGGCTCATTTAGGAGAGTACGTAATGCCTTCCCTTTGATGACTGTCGGCGGCGTTTACCAACATCAAAGACGTGTTGATTCAAGTAAAAGAGTATTTATTCTTACTCGTTCAGCATTCGCTGGCCAGCAACGATATGGCGCCAATACCTGGTCCGGTGATGTGACAGCATCATGGAAAGCCTTAAGAGACCAAATTTCTGCGGGATTGAATTTTTCACTTACAGCCATTCCTTATTGGAACTGCGATATAGGGGGTTTTTTCCTAACCAAATTCCCTAAAAAATTAAATGATCCTGAATATCGTGAATTATATTTACGCTGGTTGGAGTTTGGTACCTTCACACCGATGATGCGTTCTCACGGTACCGATGCTCCACGTGAGATTTACCAATTTGGCAAGAAAGGCGACAGGTATTACGATGCCATCGACAAATACATCAATCTGCGTTATCTGTTGTTGCCCTATATATACTCCACGTCCTGGGGTGTGACCCATAACCAATCGAGCATGATGCGTGCCTTGGTGATGGATTTTCCAAAGGATAAAAATGCGCTCGACATTAATGATGAATATATGTTCGGAAAGTCATTTCTTGTCTGTCCGGTAACAGAACCAATGTATATAAAAAAAACCGGCGAAGGTAGAAATACGCTTGTAACAGACGACTTCAGCCAGGTAAAAGCGAAAGAGTTGTACCTGCCGGCTGGAACTGATTGGTATGACTTCTGGACGGGTGAAAGAATTTCCGGAGGGAAAAAAATAAATAAGAATACTCCCTTTGATGTTATTCCTTTATATGTAAAAGCCGGATCTATTCTCCCCATTGGCCCTAGGGTACAATACGCCAAAGAAAAGAAATGGGATAACCTGGAAATCCGTATTTATCCGGGCGCGGATGGAAAGTTTGTACTATATGAAGATGAGGACGATAATTACGATTACGAAAAAGGTATGTTTTCTACCATCAATTTTAATTGGGATGATAAAAATAAAAGTTTGACGATCAGTAACAGAGAGGGTTCTTTTCCGGGAATGCTTGCTGAGCGGAAATTCAGGATTGTGGTTGTTAAAAAAAATGAGGCTACAGGGCTGAATGCAGTAATAGAACCCGATAGAGTGATTGATTATAGGGGAGCAAAAGTAACCACTAAATTATAGTGCAATTGAACCACGTTTTGATGCTTCTAAATGATTTTTCAGAGATCGATTCATTTTTGTTTTTCATTGGTCTATCATAATAGATCCTTTAAATAAATTTTAAATAGTAATAATGCTTATTAAAAAAAACATCTTTTTTGCGCTTATTTTTACATTGTTCAGTGTAAGCCTGCAGGCACAAAATCCAATCATTAGAGGTATATTTTCGACCGACCCAGCACCAATAGTTTATCATGACACTGTTTTCTTATATACCGGGCACGACACAGCCTCAGTAACGGCGACAAATTATAAAATGCCTGACTGGCATGTATTTTCCTCTACCGACATGGTAAATTGGAAAGATTATGGTGCGGTTTTGTCCCCACATACTTTTTCTTGGGCCACCGGAGATGCGTATGCCTCTCAGTGTATCGAAAGAAACGGCAAATTCTATTGGTACGTGGCGACATTTCATAAAAAAGATAGTATAAGTAATGGGGGCGCAGCAATTGGGGTAGCCGTTTCGGATCGTCCTACGGGGCCTTTTAAAGATGCAATAGGCAAAGCTTTGATAACAAATGAGATGACGACTGATATGAAATACGGCTGGGACGATATCGACCCTACTGTATTCGTCGATGATGATGGTCAAGCCTATCTCTTCTGGGGTAATGGTAGTTGTAAATGGATTAAGCTAAAGGAAAATATGGTGGAAGAAGACGGACCAATCACCACTTTTAAACCAAAACATTATATAGAAGGTCCTTGGGTGTACAAGAGAAAGGATCTGTATTATCTTTTGTATTCAGGGGCAGGCACAAAACCTGAAATGATTGAATACTGTACGGCGAGAAACATTCGGGGGCCATGGACATACCGTGGGATTATAGAAGGAAATGTTTCCAATAGTTTTACCACGCATACCGGGGTGATTGATTATAAGGGCGAAACTTATTTCTTTTACCATAATGGCGACTTGCCAACCGGTGGCAGTTATCGTCGATCCGTTTGTGTCGATTATATGCATTACAATGAAGATGGGACTATTCAAAAAATTGTACAAACGAAACAGGGCGTAGCAGCTGTAAAATAATTTATTAATTAAACAAAGTTGAAAAGAGAGTAGGATGAACAGTGACATATTGCCTCAGTAATGATTCAACTTTATTAAAATCGCATTAAATTTTTAAAATAAAACGATAAATGGAATTAATAACATTACCAAAGAAAGGAATAATAAGGATATTAAGTTTTGTTTTGTTTTTCTCGATGGCATTCTTTGAAAGCAAGGGGCAAAACCCCATTATACAGACAATATTTACAGCAGATCCGGCGCCAATGGTATATCATGATACAGTATTTCTGTATACTTCACATGATGAAGCAAGTGCACCAGAAGGAAGTGGAGGTTTTCGCATGAGAGATTGGAGATGTTTTACTTCCACCGATATGGTGAATTGGACAGACCATGGTGCCATAGCCTCATTGAAGGACTTTAAATGGGGACCACAGGAAAATGGTGCTTGGGCTCCTCAGTGTATTGAAAGAAATGGCAAATTCTATCTTTATTGCCCCTTACACGGCAAAGGGATCGGAGTATTAGTGTCTGATAGCCCCTATGGACCTTTTAGGGACCCGTTGGGTAAAGGATTGATTGATACGGAACCTATTTGGAATAATATAGATCCTACGGTGTTTATTGATAGTGATGGTCAAGCCTATCTCTACTGGGGCAACCCAGATTTGTATTTTGTTAAGCTTAATGGTGACATGATTTCCTATTCGGGAGCGGTTAATAAACTGTCTTCGAAGCCGCAAAATTATCAGGAAGGCCCTTGGTTTTATAAACGAAAACAACACTATTATTTAGCCTATGCTTCTACCTGCTGCCCTGAAGGCATTGGTTACGCAATGAGTGATAGCCCAACTGGTCCTTGGGTATATAAAGGATATGTAATGGCCCCGACTCCCAAATCTTCCGGCAATCATCCAGGTATCATTGATTACAAAGGACACTCTTACGTATTTGGATTTAATTATGAATTGAATTATCGTTTAACCAGTAAACACCACGAACGACGCTCGGTTTGTGTCGAAGAGTTCACCTATAATGCCGACGGCACCATTCCTGAATTACCATGGTGGACAGACCCAGGTGTGAAGCAGATCGGCACGCTAGACCCTTACAATAGGGTTGAAGCGGAAACAATAGCTTTTAGTGAAGGTGTTAAAACAGAAAAAAACACGGCGTATCAAAAAAAAGAAGCTGATCAGGTATTTGTTACATCCATTAATAATGGAGATTATATCAAAGTTCAGGGCGCGAATTTTTCAAAGGGCGCATCCAGCGTACAAGTGAATGTTGCTGCCTTGCATGGAGGAAAGATTGACATTCATACCGACAGGATCGACGGTCCATTATTGGGTGTGGTTGAGGTTAAAGCTTCTGGTGAAGAAGATTCTTGGAGAACAATTACGACACCGGTCAAAAATATCAAGGGAGTTCATGACTTATTCCTTGTATTCAAAGGGAATAAGGATCTATTCAATTTTGACTGGTGGAAATTTAATCAAGGAGCTAAATAATTTTTTATTTAAGTATAAAAAATGTAGCGTAGAGAATATGATGAACATAAAGAAGTTAGAAATATAATTAAGAAAGATTTTTGTTTTGTGAACCAAAATCAATCATAATGAGCACCCTAAACGAAGACAAAATAAAAAAATGAATTATAAAAAAACAAGAAGGGTTTAGGCAGGATCATTAGCTTAATCCAATAATCTAAACAAAATTCACAACCGATTCCGTCGCGAAGGTTTTTAACGTTACGGTAATTATTTTTCCATTAATGAGAATCAATAATAAAAATATAAGCAGTACCTGTTAAAATGCACAAACTCATGATAATGCTCAAAATGAAATTGACTATTGTATCAATACTATTTATTTTTTTGAATGCAATTACGGGATTGTCTCAAAAATTGACAGTGCAATCGCCTAATCAAAAAATTTCGGTGTCCTTGTTTGCTGACCAATCTACTAGTTCAGGTAAATGGTATCTCAATGCTGTATATCAGGATAATGGTAAAAAAACTGTTGCTATTCCTAAAATAGATTTGGGATTGACAAGAAGTGATCAGGACTTTTCAAAAGAGCTGAAATTTCTGAAAGCCGGTAAGCCAGTTTTAATGAATGAACGATATACTGTTTTACACGGCAAAAAATCTATCTGTACCAACGCTGCAAACGAAGTGGTCGTGTCCTTTGAAAATCCCTCTGGAGCAAAATTAAATATTATTATCAGGGTTTATAACGATGGTATCGCTTTTCGCTATGAATTTCCTGAAAAAGAAGGGACATTTGTAATAAAAGATGAATTAACTGCTTATACCATACCTAGGGAAACTACCCGATGGATGGAAAAATGGAATCCTGCCAATGAAGGGCTATATATAGAGATGAGTGGTGATAAGATATTGCATCAAGATTGGTCTTACCCTGCCCTTTTTAATACAGGCGACAAATCCTGTTGGTTTTTGCTACATGAAGCAGATTTAAACGAATCGTATTGCGGAACTAAATTGAGCAATGCAATTGATACCACCAAATATAAACTGACTTTTCCCGATCCAAAAGATGGTAGGGGATTGGGTGCCTCACAGCCAACAATAACACTTCCATGGAAATCGCCCTGGCGAGTAATTATTATGGGAAGTCTTGCAAATATAGTAGCATCCACTTTGGTGGAAGATGTCTCTACCCCTTCCGTTATAAAAAATACAAGCTGGATTAAACCGGGGATTGCATCATGGAATTACTGGTCTAGTAATCACGGAACAAAAGACTATAAAATCGTGTGCGCGTTTGCAGATTTGGCAGCACGGATGAATTGGCCTTATACTTTATTGGATTGGGAATGGGATTCTATGGGCAATGGTGGCAACATGGAAGATGCGGTTAAATATATTTTGTCTAAAGGCGTAAAGCCATTGATATGGTATAATTCCGGCGGGCCACATAACTGGGTTAGTTCAACGCCGAGAGATCGGATGCTTACGCACGAAAACCGTGTTGCAGAGTTTACCAAGTTAAAGAAATTGGGTATCGTGGGCGTCAAGATCGATTTTTTCGAAAGTGAGAAGCAGAATATGATTAAGTATTATCTCGATATCTTAAAAGATGCGGCAGATTTTCAAATGATGGTTTATTTCCATGGTTGTATTGTGCCGAGAGGCTGGTCCAGAACTTATCCGAACCTGATGACAATGGAAGCCGTAAGAGGAGCAGAATGGTATAATAACGGACCTGATTTTACTATGACTGCCCCTGAGCACAACACGATATTGCCGTTCACAAGGAATGTGGTAGGGCCGATGGATTATACCCCAGTCACTTTTACTAATTCCCAATACCCTCATATTACTTCCTACGGACATGAATTAGCGCTAAGCGTATTATTCGAATCTGGCATACAGCACTTCGCAGATCGCCCCGAGGGATATGATCAGTTACCTGATGCGGCAAAAACATTTTTAAAAGAAGTGCCGAATGCTTGGGATGATACTAAGCTGCTTGATGGTTATCCTGGTAAAGACGTAGTCATCGCCCGCAGAAAAGGAAACAATTGGTATGTTGGCGGCATAAGTGCCTATCAGCGTCGGGAAATGAATGATACCGTAAAGTTTGACTTTTTACCCGATGGCGTTAAGTATAAGCTAACGCTAATAGCGGATGGCAATAATGATAAAGATTTTTTAACGAAGTATATGGTTGTAGACAAATCAAGTTCCGTGGAAGTTAAGTTACTGCGGCACGGTGGTTTTGTTATGTCATTGGAGCCTTTTGATTGAAAGCATCGGGAAAATCAAAAGACCTTTTCAAACCAACAGATAAGAATTAATCTACAATGAAATCAAGTATTTTTCTTTTATTTACCATCCTTATCCATACGATAACGTTCGGACAAGTTTATCAAAGCCACCACTTGCAGGAAGATCGGCTCTCTATTCAACTTTCTGAAGGTGTATTGAATATTATTCCACTTTCGGATAATGCCATTAGGATACAATGGGAGAAGAATCACATCAAAGAAAATCGTGAATTTATTCTCATCAACAAACTTCCGGTTCCATTATTTAAGTTCGGCGAAACCAGTTCAAAATTGAAACTTAGTACCAGAAAGATAACGGTACTTTTCAATAAGAAAACGGGCGCAATTGATTATGCGGACAATACCGGAAAAATTTTCCTCAGGGAAATAGCCGGAAGTAGGAAATTAACACCTGATTCTGTTTTGGGTAAGCCTTGTTTTGTCGCAGAACAAAGTTTTGATTCACCGCCTGATGAATTTTTGTTTGGATTAGGTCAGTTCCAGGATGGGCAATACAATTTGAGAAACTTGCCGCGTAAATTGATACAGGTTAATACGCAAATCGCCATTCCATTTCTTTATTCCAGCAGGGGATATGGCCTATTGTGGCATCAGTATGGGCTCACAATGTTTAATCCTGCCGATAATAAAATATTACTTACAAAAAAGGATACTGTTGGTGGCGGAAAAGAAGATATGGAAGTAACGACTACGGCCGGGACCCAAAAAGTATCGCAAAGACAATCTTTATATACAGGCAAATTTACTGTTAATAAAGATGGAGCCTATTCTTTCATGCTGGACTTAGGTGGTATGGAAAACCGTCACTTGTTGATAATTGACGGTGAAGCTGTTATTGACCAATCAAGTCTCTGGCTTCCGCCTGCAGTGGGGAAAATTGTAAATCTTAAAGCCGGTGAACACTCCGTGCAGGTAGTTTGTAAAGCATCAAATACACCTGAATTATCTTGGAAGCTAACAGGTAACGAAACAACATTTCGTTCGCCAAATGCAAAATCACTTGATTATGTGGTATTCTATGGGAAAGATGCCGATGATGTTATTACTAGTTATCGAAATCTTTCAGGCAATGTACCTATGCTTCCTTTGTGGGCTTATGGTTTTTGGCAATGTCGTGAACGTTATACTTCCAGCAAGCAACTTGTTCAAACAGTCGAAGAATTTCGTAAAAAGAAACTTCCAATGGACGTGATCGTTCAAGACTGGCAATATTGGGGTAAATACGGCTGGGGTGTTCCGAAATTTGATGAAACGAACTATCCGGATCCAAAGAAATTCATTAAGCAACTGCATGATTTAAATGCGCATCTTTCGGTGTCTGTTTGGGAAAACCTTGATAAGAAATCTGAAGTAGCCAAACCCTATGTAGCAAAAGACCTTTACATACCCAATAGTCCTTGGATAGATATTTATAATCCCGAAGCAAGAAAGACACACTGGAATGCGTTGAATACAAATCTGTTTAGCAAAGGTGTTGACTCCTGGTGGATGGATGCTACAGAACCAGAGAACGATGCACTAGTTGGTAAACAGACTTATTTTGGTTTAGGAAATTTTTATCGGCTTACTTACCCGCTTTTTGTAAGCAAGGCAGTTTATGATGGCCAACGCAAGACAAACCCTGATAAACGTGTAACGATTCTTACCCGTTCTGCCTTTGCAGGGCAACAACGTTACGGAACTATAAATTGGTCGGGTGATATCGGAGGTACTTGGGATAGTTATAAACGGCAAATTGTAGCAGGGTTAAATTATTCATTAACCGGCATGCCTTATTGGACAACGGATATTGGCGGATTCTTTCGACCGGGACCGAGACAATATAAAGACAAAAAATATCATGATTTACTCACCAGGTGGTTTCAGTGGGGTACATTCAATTCAATATTTCGCATTCATGGTTACCAATCAGAAACGGAGCCTTGGAAATTTGGAGACACTGTCGAGACAAATATGCGTAGCATGTTGAACCTGCGCTATAGCTTATTGCCTTATATTTATTCTGAAGCGTGGCAGGTTTCCAGTAAAGGCTCTACAATAATGCGACCACTTGTAATGGATTTTAAAGACGACCCTGCTGCAATAGGACAATCTTATGAATATATGTTTGGTCCATCCTTTTTGGTGGCTCCCATTACAAAACCGGATATGACACAATGGAATGTTTATTTGCCGAAATCAATCAAATGGTATGACTTCTGGACAGGCATGCAATTCGCAGGTGGACAAATGGTTAAAACGGCGGCGCCGGAAGACAAAATCCCACTGTTTGTAAAAGCGGGTACTATTTTACCTATTGGCCCGCAAGTCCAATATGCCCAGGAAAAGAAATGGGATAATCTAGAATTGCGCATTTACCCTGGAGCAGATGGGAAGTTTGTTTTTTATGAAGACCAGGATGATAATTACAACTATGAGAAAGGTATGTACACCACCATTACTTTTAGATGGGATGATAAAAACAGTACGTTGACTATTGGTGATAGGAAAGGCTCATTTCCAGGAATGCTTACTGATAGAAAATTCAATATTGTGGTGGATACAAAAAATAAAGGTGCAAAAGCAAATGCAGTCGCGAAGCAGATTAAAACCGTGCATTATAATGGAGAGAAAATACGTATTAGGCTATGATACAGTCTTTTCCTTATTCTAATTAGAAAAGTAATAAATGGAATGGATACTAGGTTATCACAAAGGTGTCAATGAAAGGAGTGGAGCTCGATTTTTAATAAGAGGTGATTTGTTATTATTTCCTGATTTAAAGAATGAAATAACGTATTTATAGTAATTAAATTAAATGAATGTGTTTAAAATGATATTAGTGATGAAAAATTATATTATAGGAATCGTTGCGGTGATGCTGGCACTTTTTTCGACGGGCATAAAAGCGCAACACACGCATAAAGCGCATAATCCAATAATCTATGCGGACGTGCCTGATATGTCTATGATACGCGTAGGAAATACTTATTATATGAGTAGTACGACGATGCACTTTAGTCCAGGCTTACCCATAATGCAGTCCAAAGATTTGGTTAATTGGAAACTGATTAACTATGCATACGATACATTGGCCAATACAGACGCACTCAACCTTACTCATGGTAAGAGCACATATGGTCGGGGTTCTTGGGCAAGCAGCCTACGCTACCATAATGGCGTTTATTACGTTACTACGTTCTCGCAGACTACAAATAAGACATATATCTATAGTACAAAAAATATTGAAAAGGGTCCTTGGAAAAGGGTGAGTTTTGGCCCGGCGTACCATGATCATTCGCTGTTTTTTGATGATGATGGAAAAGTTTATCTACTTTATGGCAGTGGTAAATTAAGTTTAGTTCAACTGAACGCCGATTTATCCGGACCCAAAGAGGGGGGCATTCGACAAGTAGTCATTGAAAATGCTAGTTTGCCTAGTCAACGACATGGCGGGTTGGGGGCTGAAGGTTCTCAACTATATAAAATAAAAGGGAAGTATTATTTGTTTAATATTACTTGGCCTCCCGGTGGTATGCGCACGGTTGTAATACATAGAGCCAATAAGATAACGGGGCCTTGGGAGGGCAAAATAGGGTTTCAAGATAAGGGTGTTGCACAAGGTGGTTTAATTGAAAAGCAAGATGGTACTTGGTATGCTTATTTGTTCCGTGATTATGGTGCGGTTGGTCGTGTTCCTTATTTGGTGCCTGTAAAGTGGGAAGATGGTTGGCCGGTACTAGGCGTAGATGGTAAGGTGCCTGATGAACTCGATTTACCTGCGAATAAAAGTTTAATTCCGGGCATTGTTGCCTCCGATGAGTTTTCCCGTAAAAAGGGCGACGCACCTTTACCGTTGGTGTGGCAATGGAATCACAATCCTGATAATCATTTATGGTCAGTTACTGAACGAAAAGGTTTCTTGCGTTTAAAAACAGGAAGAATTGATACTTCATTTTTACTAGCCAGAAATTCTTTAACGCAAAGAACTATAGGCCCTGTTTGTTCTGGTATCACCTCTGTTGATGTATCTCATATGAAGAATGGAGATATTGCAGGGCTGGCATTACTACAAAAAGATTACGGAATGGTAGAAGTGAAGGTTAATGCTAATAATAAGTCAATTGTAATGGTTAACGCAGGCAAAGGGAAACCGGAAGAAGTGGCGAATATTCCACTAACGCAAACAAAAGTTTTCTTTAAAGCGCAGTGCGACTTTAGAGATAAAAAAGATACAGCGAGTTTCTTCTATAGTTTGGATGGAAAGAAGTGGCTGTCAATAGGTACGCCTCTTAAAATGTTATACACTATTCCGCAATTTATAGGCTATAGGTTTACGTTGTTCAATTATGCCACAAAAGAAACGGGCGGCTTTGTAGATTTTGATTATTTCCACATTTTAAATACAATAAGCTTATAAATAATTTAAAAATCAATAGGATGTCTTTAATTATACGGTTTGAGATAGTGTTTTATTGCAATGACTTAAAAAATGAAGTGGATTTGTCGACTAATTAAAATATGAAAATAAGTATCCAGTAAAAAATATAAAAACTTAGAATGAAATATTTGTTAACCATTTTGGTATCTGTTGCGAGCATATTGAATGTTCAGGCGCAACAAAGATTATATCCCAACGAATTTCCGTTACAGGATGTAACATTGCTTAATAGTCCTTTTAAAACTGCCAGAGATTTAAATATTAAAACTCTATTGCAATATAAAGTTGACCGGTTACTTGCCCCCTATTTAAAAGAAGCTGGATTAACGCCTAAAGATTCCAGTTATCCCAATTGGATAGGTCTGGATGGACATATTGGGGGTCATTATTTATCTGCTCTGGCAATGAATGTTGCTGCTACAAATAATGCAGAATGTAAAGCACGTATGAATTATATGATTGCAGAATTAGAGGCTTGTCAGGATGCAAATACACGCAATCATTCTTCCTGGGGCAGGGGCTATGTGGGGGGTGTTCCTAACAGTACGGCAATTTGGTCCACATTCCAAAAGGGAGATTTTAAAGCTTTTCATTCCGCATGGGTTCCATGGTACAATGTACATAAAATGTATGCAGGCTTGCGCGATGTTTGGTTATATACCGGCAATAAGGAAGCAAGAAAAATGTTTCTAGAATTTTGTGATTGGGGCATATTTATTACCTCTAAATTATCGGAACAACAGATGCAGTCGATGTTGGACACAGAACAAGGTGGCATGGATGAAATGTTTGCCGATGCTTATCAAATGACTAGCGAAAAGAAATATATTATTGCCGCCGAACGTTTTTCGCATCACATGATTTTAGATCCGATGTCTAAGGGAATAGATAATCTCGATAACAAACATGCCAATACACAGATTCCAAAAGTCGTAGGTTTTCAACGAATTGCTGAACTTACACAAAATAAAAAGTTTGTGGATGCTGCGCGCTTTTTCTGGCAAACTGTAACTAGCAATCGTTCTTTGGCTTTTGGGGGAAATAGCAGAAAAGAATTTTTTCCAAGTGCCGCTTCTTGTATGGACTATATAAATGATGTAGAGGGCCCCGAGTCCTGTAATTCCTACAATATGCTTAAGTTGACAGAAGATTTATTTAGAGCGCACTCACTTGCAAAGTATACTGATTATTATGAAAGAACATTGTATAATCATATATTATCCATTCAAAACCCCATTACAGGGGGGTATGTGTATTTTACGCCGGTAAGGCCAAGAAGCTACAAGGTTTATTCTGCGCCAAATGAGGCGATGTGGTGTTGCGTAGGATCCGGTATGGAAGATCATAGTAAGTATAATGAGTTTATTTATACCCATCAGCGAGATTCTTTATTTCTAAATTTATTTATTGCGTCAAATTTAAATTGGAAAGAAAAAGGCGTTGAAGTCCAACAGACAACAAATTTTCCTTACGAAGAAAAAACAAAGTTGATAATCACAAAAGGAGCTGCCCATTTTACCTTAATGGTGCGTTATCCACAGTGGGTGTCCAAAGGTAAATTACAAATAAAGGTGAACGGCAAAACGGTTTCTTATAGTGCGGAACCTGAATCCTATATCGGCATAAATCGTAATTGGAAAAAAGGAGATGTCGTAGATGTTTTACTGCCTATGCACAATAGCATTGAACATTTACCTAATGTACCCAATTATATTGCCATTATGCACGGTCCTATTCTTTTAGGCGCCAAGACGGGCACAGAAGATATGAAAGGTATGATTGCTGATGACAGCAGGTGGGGGCATATTCCAAGTGGTAAGATGTTGCCTTTAGATAAAGCACCCATCATTATCGCAGCTAATATGTCTGAGATCGCCAGTAGTTTGGTTCCGATAAAAAACAAGCCCCTTTATTACACCGTACGGAGTTTACAATTGATTAATCCGATTCATGTCGTTTTGGAACCCTTTTATAAAATTCAACAATCGCGGTATATGATGTATTGGCTAACGCTAACCAAATCTCAGTATCATTCTTACCTTGATTCGATTGCTAAATTGGAAACTGAAAAATTGGCTTTGCAAAGGAGAACTATTGATTTTGTGGCACCCGGTGAACAACAACCTGAAGTGGATCATAACTTACAAAAAGTAAATTCTAACAAAGGCAATCACTTAAATGAATTTTGGCGCGATGCGTCTAAAGGAGGTTATTTTAGTTATGATCTTTCTACCAACGGGCAATCAAATTTATCGTTGATGGTGCGCTATTGGGGTGCTGAGTGGGGCAATAGAAAATTTGATATTTATATTGATGATAAGAAATTCATAACGGTTGACAACACAGGTAAATGGAATCAGTCACGTTTTTTTAATATTATATATCCTATCGCGAATAATCAATTAAATGGCAGAAAACAGATAACTGTCAAATTTCAATCCTTACCTGGAAGTACCGCCGGAGCGGTGTATTATATACGTTTATTGAAAAATAAATAAGCGTATTTCCATGTTAACGGTTGTCTATATAACTATCGTCTAAAGATGAATTATAAAATGAAGAAGAAAAAACATAGAAACGTAATGCATAAATATAAAATCGTTCTGTTTGCGCTATTGCTTGCTTTTGCTCCGCGTTTATTCGCTCAAAACTTGCATAGCGATAATGGCGACGGTACTTATACCAATCCGGTAATTCCATCAGATTTTCCTGATCCCGATGTAATACGTGTTGGAGATAGTTATTATATGGTCAACACTACTATGTTTATTTTTCCTGGCGTTACTATTCTAAAGTCGCATGATTTGGTCAGCTGGCAATACTGTAGTAATGCAGTTCCAAGATTTGATTTTGGTAAGGCTTACAATCTGGATGGCGGCAATCGCTATGGACATGGTCAGTGGGCTACCAGTATTAAATATCATAATGGTAAATTTTATTTATTGTTTATTACCTTAAATGAAGGGGGATTTATGTGTACCGCTAGTAAGGCAGAAGGACCGTGGAAAATTACACACTTACCGAAAGGGTTTTATGATCCCGGACTCTTCTTTGATGATGATGGTAAAGTCTATGTGGCGCAGGGATATGGTAAAATATCTATTACGGAAGTAAATGACAGCCTGGTTCCTGTGGGTCCGGACTCACTCGTTTTTACAGGAAATATCCGTGGTGGGTTGGAAGGAACACACGTTTATAAAATTAACGGCTATTATTATTTATACAGTACTTATGGAGGAAGAGATGGTATTCAGGTGGCTTTAAGATCTAAAAATATTTACGGTCCCTACGAGCAAAAAGTAGTAATAAGCGATAGTTCCAAAGGAATAAATTTTGGTATTCATCAAGGGGCGTTGGTACAAACGCAAACCGGACAGTGGTGGACAATGCTTTTTGTAGATAGAGGCGCCTTTGGCCGTTTTCCATCTCTACAACCCGTAACTTGGGTGGATGGCTGGCCAATGGTTGGAGTTAATGGTCATGGCGTGATTACTTATAAAAAGCCTAATGTAGGCAAAACTTATCCTATAAAATCTTTGCCTACTTCGGATGAATTTAACCATAATTATTTAGGGATGCAGTGGGGCTGGAATCATAACCCGGATGCTACCAAATGGTCACTTACGCAAAGGCCTGGCTATCTAAGATTGCATACCGTAAATGTTGTTTCAGATTTTACTTGGGCGCGTAATACCCTTACACAACGTCCTTTTGCTCATTATGATCAAAATATCCCAACAGTTGCTACTATAAAAATGGATGTTTCAAAGATGAAAGAAGGTGATATCGCAGGGTTAGCCGTTTTCCAAATGCCTTATGCGTACATCGCAGTGAAGCAAGTTAGTGGACAAAAATATATAGCAATGATTAACAATGGAGAAACGATTGATTCAATAAAAATAAGTGAGTCGCTTGTATATCTACGTGCCACCATGTCTAGTAAAACGAATAAAGCAAGTTTTGCATATAGTACCGACAATAAAAACTTTAAACATTTGGGTAATGAGCTGCATATGCAGTTTAGTTTAAAAATATTTACGGGAAATAAGTTTTGTCTATTTAACTATCCTACAAAATCTACAGGCGGGATCGTCGATATAGATTGGTTTAGGGTGAAATAAATCTTACAAAATGGAAACAAAAATTAAATATTGATTAAAATGAAATTGAAAGAAATGGTAAAATTCATGTTCTTAACGACCCTGCTTGTTGGACAGATACTTGTGTGTCATGCACAAAGCGGCTCCTATCGTATCACTAGCCCGGATAAAAATATTGAAGTCACTTGTTTTCCGGAGCAAGCCAGTTACAATATTTCTTATAAAGGACAATTAATCCTTCACGACTCAAAATTGGGAATAATAAGGGCAGATGCTGATTTTTCAAAAGACTTGAAAGTAATCAACGTGACAAAGCCCGTATTAGTAAAGGATAATTATACTATGCTCAACGCGAAGAAAAAAAATATGGTTTATACGGCAAACAGAAGCGTAATAGAAACCCAAATCCCATCAGGTAAAAAAATGAATATAATATTTCAGGTTTCCAACGATGGGGTTGCATTTCGATACACATTTCCGGAAAAATCATCCGCTATAAAACGTATTACAGCCGAAGCGACTAGCTTTCATTTTTATCCATCTACAAAGGCCTGGCTGCAGCCTAAAACGGAAGCGCAGTCAGGGTTTGGTCATTCCAACCCTTCCTATGAAGCGCATTACAAGATGGACATTCCGGTAGGTACCCCTTCGCCCGGCCCTAATGGTTGGGTATATCCGGCCCTGTTTAAATACGATAATGTTTGGGTGTTGATTACTGAGGCCGCCCTTGGACGGACCTATTGTGGTACCGCACTTCAGCAATATTGTAGTAATGGAGAATATAAAATTAATTTCCCGGAAGCTCCGGAAAAAATTGGAAATGGTGCTCTGGATCCTGAATCGACATTGCCCTGGAATACACCGTGGAGAATAATTGCCTTAGGAAATCTTAAGACCATAATGGAATCTACTTTGGGTACAGACCTTGCTTTTCCTGCAAAAAAAATGGATGCTTCTTTTATTAAGCCTGGTAAAGCTTCTTGGAGTTGGATATTGAAAAAAGATGACTCCACCGTCTTTAAGGTGCAAAAAGAGTATATAGATTTTGCGGCCACTATGCATTGGCAATATTGTCTTATCGATGCGGATTGGGATCAAAAAATTGGTTACGATTCAGTAAGAATTTTATCAAATTATGCACAGAAAAAAGGAGTGGGGTTACTGCTCTGGTATAACTCGGCTGGTGACTGGAACACGGTGGCATATACACCAAGAAATAAATTGCTCACCCATGCAAGTCGTGTAAAGGAATTTTCGCTTTTGCATTCGATGGGCATTAAAGGCATAAAAGTCGATTTCTTTGGTGGCGATGGCCAGTCAATGATCAACTATTATCAGGATATTTTAGAGGATGCAGCTACTTATCATCTATTGGTAAACTTTCACGGCGCGACACTTCCGCGAGGCTGGCAACGAACTTATCCAAATTTAATGACCACAGAAGCAGTCTATGGTTACGAAATGATCACTTTTAATCAGAACGATGCTGACTTAGCCCCACAACATATGATTATGTGTTCGATGGTACGCAATGTTTTTGACCCAATGGATTTTACACCCATGAATCTATATGAAGTCCCACATATCAAAAGAGCGACAAGCTCCGCTTTTGAATTGGCAACTTCTGTTGTTTTTCTATCGGGTATTCAGCATTACGCAGAAAGTCCTCAGGGCATGGCCCATGTACCGCAGTATATAAAAGGATTTCTTAGAAAGCTACCCAACAACTGGGACGATGTAAAGTTCT